>NZ_JBHXMY010000218.1:0-8901 GCF_042720195.1 Nocardia sp. NPDC058497
GGTTCCTGTTGGTGGTATGGACATAGCCTCTCACCGCATGGGGAGCGCCGAGCCCAGCCTCGTCCGCCCGTACTCCTTGACTGCCGGCCGCACCAAGCCGGCGGTCGAGTTGGCGCTGGAGGCCCTCGTTGCATCGCATCCGGTCGCCATGGAGCGGCAGTTCGAACTGAACAACCTCGAAACGTCCATCGTGGAGTTGTGCAGGCAATCGCCGTCCGTTGCCGAGATAGCTGCCCAATTGGGTATCCCGATCGGTGTAGCGCGGGTACTCGTGGCCGATCTCATCGAGGCCGGTCATGTCCGGGTCTCGGCGACTTTGAAAGACGATTCCAGCGACGATGAACGTCGCGAGCTGATCGAAAGGGTTCTCAGTGGACTCCGGCGTATTTGATTCGACGGCGCAGGTCGACACCCGCACGAGCAAGCCGACTTCGGCGAAGATCGTTGTCGCCGGTGGCTTCGGTGTCGGTAAGACCACGTTGGTCGGTGCAGTGTCGGAGATCGTTCCGCTGCGCACCGAGGCGTTGGTGACCAACGCCAGTACCGGAATCGACAACCTGACCGGCATTCCGATGAAGTCGACCACCACGGTGGCGATGGACTTCGGCCGGATCAGCCTCGCCGACGACCTGGTCCTGTACCTGTTCGGTACGCCGGGCCAGTACCGGTTCTGGTTCATGTGGGACGACCTGATCAAGGGCGCCATCGGCGCCGTGGTGCTGGTCGACACCCGCAGGCTGGAAGACAGCTTCGCCGCGGTCGACTACTTCGAGGCTCGCGGTCTGCCGTTCCTGGTGGCGCTCAACGAGTTCGACGACGCACCGAAGTACCCCCTCGAGGACATCCGCCAGGCCCTCGCGGTCCCCGCCGACGTGCCGATCATGTCGATCGACGCCCGCCGCCGCGAACCCGCTAAGCAGGCCCTGGTCTCCTTGACCGAGTACGCACTGCGCAAGGTCATGCAGGGCTACTGACCCGGAGACGGGGCTGCCGCGATGAAGGCAGCAGCCCCGCATTCGTTCCCGCTCAGTACCGCTGCGCCCTGATCTGCTCGGCGAGCGCGCAAAGCGGATCGATCAGGTGCTCGGCGGCACTCGGTGGCTGCCGGTACCCGAAGGCCTCGAGGAAGCGTGCCGCGTGCCCGGTACCCAGCCTGTCGTCGATAGTGAGCAGTGCGTGCACCGCCGGTGTCCGGCTGTGCCGATGCACTCCGGGAATATCCCCGTTCAGGTACTCGACCAGAATGTCGGCATCCGCGGCTGTCCCGAAGCGGGCGAACGCGAAGCAGTATCCGAAGCCCGCATGGACGACTTCGTCGCCGAGCAACAGTTCGGCCAGCTCTTCCCGAAATCGGATGCGGCGGTCGAGCGCGATGAGCCATGCCGCGGTAAGCCGTGGCCGCCAATCCAATTCCAGGAGTTTGCGCAGCTCCGCGTCGGTGATCTCGCGGGCATCCCGGGCGAGCCCGGCCTCGAGCTGGTCGCGGTCGGGCCTGTCGCGCAATGGATTCAGGCCCAGCAGTTTCATGTAGCGGCCCGGGCGGCCGAAATCGCCGATGACCCACCGCTGAACCAGCGCCCGGTCCTCCTGGGTCGTCGGATCGCGGAAGGCCACAGCAACATTCTGCCTGAGCGAGGGTGATGCCGGTGGGTCGATTTCGGCCCACCGACTCGGGTCAGATTCTCGAATGTTCTGCCGCGATGTCGTGACCCTCGGCGCCCGCGGCGGCCCGCTAGGCTCTGCGCGTGCACATGTCCGCGAATGACCTGATCGCGCAGCTGCTCGATCCCGATTCGTTCCAGAGCTGGGACCGGCCGCCGATCGAGCCCGCGGTCGCCCCGCGGTATCGCCAGGAGCTCGTCGCCGCGGCGCGGCGGGCCGGTACCGATGAGTCGGTGCTGACGGGGGAGGGGTTGCTGCGCGGGCGCCGGGTGGCCGTGATCGCGTGTGAGTTCGCGTTTTTGGCCGGGTCGATCGGGGTCGCGGCGGCGGAGCGGATCGTGTCGGCGGTGGAGCGGGCTACCGAGCTCGGGCTTCCGCTCATCGCGTCACCGACTTCGGGTGGCACCAGGATGCAGGAGGGCACAGTCGCTTTCGTGCAGATGGTGAAAATCGCGGGGGCGGTCGCGGTGCACAAGGCCGCGGGGCATCCCTATCTGGTGTATCTGCGCAATCCCACGATGGGCGGGGTGTTCGCGTCGTGGGGTTCGCTGGGGCACATCACTTTCGCCGAGCCCGGTGCGCTGATCGGGTTTCTCGGTCCGCGTGTGTATGAGGCGCTGTACGGCAAGCCATTTCCGCCCGGCGTGCAGACGGCGGAGAACCTGTATCGCAACGGTGTGATCGACGGTGTGGTCACCGTCGAGGTGTTCCGTCGGATCGCGCACCGGGCATTGAGCGTCGCGAGCGGTGTCGTCCTTCCGGTCTCGGCCGAGCCGGGTTGGGCGGCGCCCGTTCGCAATCCGTCCAAGGCAACGAATCCAGCGGCGACTGCCTGGGATTCGGTACTGAGTACCCGCCGCCCCGGCCGCCCGGGCATCCGTGACCTGCTGCGCCACGTGACGCAGCGGGTTCCGCTCAGCGGCACCGGCCAAGGCGAGTCCGACCGCACGGTGGTGCACGCTCTCGCCCGTTTCGGCGGCCAGCCCTGCGTGGTCTTCGGTCACGACCGATCGGGTCAGGAAGGCGAGCACACCATGGGACCGGCCGCGCTGCGGGAGGCGAGGCGCGCGATGGCGCTGGCCCGCGAGCTGCGCCTGCCGCTGGTGCTGGTGATCGACACCGTCGGCGCCGCCCTGTCCAAGGAGGCCGAGGAACGCGGGCTGGCCCCGGAGATCGCCCGGTGCCTGGCCGACCTGGTCACCCTGGACACCCCGACCGTCTCGATCCTGCTCGGTCAGGGCACCGGCGGCGGCGCGCTCGCACTGCTGCCCGCCGACCGGGTACTCGCCGCCGAACACGGCTGGCTGGCTCCATTGCCGCCGGAGGGGGCGAGCGCGATCGTCTTCCGCGACACCGAACATGCTCCGGAACTCGCTGCGGCACAAGGTATCCGCGCGGTGGATCTTCAGGCTGACGGCGTGGTGGACCGGATCGTCGACGAACACCCCGACGCAGCCGACGAACCGGTCGCCTTCGCCCGGAGGATGGTCCTCGCGGTCACCGACGAGCTGGCCGCCCTGCGCGCGCAGCCGACAGCGGACCTGCGGGCGCTGCGCCAGGCGCGGTATCGCCGGATCGGTCTTGCGGGGATCGGCTAGTGACCGGACGGAAGGGTCTGGCGGGTTCCGCACATCGACCGCGGATCAGCGTGGTTGGGGTTTTACCGACTTGCGCCCCGATTCCATGGCGGGGAAACACGCAGGGGAGCGTCGTTGACGCTACGCCGAACCACTTCTACCGTCGAACAGGTGACCTTCCGTAGCGCTAGCAGCCGCGTTCCCACCATCGTGCTCAACGACGGGAACGTCATCCCGCAGCTCGGCTTCGGTGTCTTCCAGGTGCCGGAGGACGACGTCACGCCCGTGGTGGCCGAGGCGCTGAAGGTCGGCTACCGCAGCATCGACACGGCCGCGGTCTACGGGAACGAGGAAGGCGTAGGCCGCGCGATCCGTGCCTCGGGGATCCCCCGCGACGAGATCTACGTGACCACCAAGCTGTGGAACGCCGACCAGGGCTACGACAGCACGCTGCGCGCCTTCGACGCCAGCATGCGGCGGCTGGGCCTGGACTATCTCGACCTGTACCTGATCCACTGGCCGGTGCCGTCGGCAGGCCGCTACGTCGACACTTTCCGGGCATTCCAGGCGCTCAAGGCACAGGGCCGGATCCGCTCGATCGGCGTCTCCAACTTCCGGGTGACCGACCTGGTGACCCTGATCACCGAGGCGGGCGAGACCCCGGCGGTCAACCAGATCGAACTGCATCCCACCCTGGCCCAGCCCGAGCTGCGCCACTACGACGCCAACCAAGCGATCGCGACCGAGGCGTGGAGCCCGCTCGGTCAGGGCACGCTGCTGGACAACCCGACCATCGTCACCCTCGCCAAGGAACTCGACCGCACGCCCGCGCAGGTCATCATCCGATGGCACCTGCAGCTGGGCAATATCGTCATCCCGAAATCGGTCACGCCGTCGCGGATCGCCGAGAACTTCGACGTGTTCTCCTTCGAACTGGACGCGCAGGCGATGGCGGCGATCGACCGCCTCGACACGGGCACCAGGGTCGGCGGCGACCCGGCCACCTTCAGTCTCGGTCTGGACTGATCCCCAGGCAACCGGTCAATTCGGCGGCCGCGGCCCGGCCGGCCCGGTTCGCGCCGATGGTGCTGGCCGACGGCCCGTAGCCGATCAGATGGATCCGGGGATCGACCGCCACCTGGGTGGCGAGCCGACCGGTCATGGTGATCCCGCCGCCGGGTTCGCGCAGCCGCAACGGCGCGAGATGGTCCAGCGAGCTGCGGAAACCGGTCGCCCACAGGATGACATCGGCTTCCTGGAACCGCCCGTCCGCCCAGCGCACGCCCGTCGGCTCGATCCGCTCGAACATCGGCTGCCGAGCCAGCGCGCCCCGATCACGCGCGGCGCGCAGCCGCTCGTCCAGCGGGAGCCCGGTCACCGAGACCACGGATCCAGGCGGCAGACCGCGGCGCACTCGATCCTCGACGACGGCAACGGCCGCGCGCCCGTCCTCCTCGCGGAAGGGCAGCGACCGGAAGACCGGCTCGCTCCTGGTGACCCATGTGGTGGACGTCACCTGCGAGATCTCGTCGAGCAACTGCACCGCCGAAATGCCGCCGCCGACGATGACCACATGTTTGCCGGCGAACTCCGCGGCCGTGCGGTAATCGCGGGTGTGCAGCTGACGGCCGGTGAACGTGGCAGCGCCCGGATACACCGGAATGAACGGGCGCTCCCAGGTACCGGTGCCATTGATCAACCCCCGCACGCGCAGGGTCCCCGCGCCCTCGGTCTCGACCTGCAGCACCTCGCCACGACCGGCGCAGGTCTGCCCGTCAGCGGTCCGATCGCAGACGACATTTACCGTCACCTGCCGCCGTACCCGCAGGTCGAAGCGCTTTTCGTAGAGTTCGTAGTAGTGCGGCACCGCGGTGGCCGCCGGTGCGGATTCCGAGCCGGGCGGCAGGGTTTCGGCGAAGGACATCCCCGGCAGATCGTGCACCCGGTTCACGGTGGTCAGCGTCAGCGACGGCCAGCGGAACTGCCAGGCGCCGCCGGGACCGGGCGCGTGGTCGACGATGAGGAAGTCGCGTTCGGGGACCAGACCGCGGCGGCGCAGGTGGTAACCGGCCGAGAGTCCCGCCTGGCCCGCACCGATCACCTCCGATGTCGAAGTCGGTCGCCACAGCCGCCGATGCTATCGCCTTACCGGGCGTCGACGGTGGCCTGTGGCAGAGTTATGGCACCAAAGCTGTCCGGTACTTCTGGGGAGGATTCATGCTCGGCGTGACCCGCGATGGTGACGTGATCACCATCGAAATGCAGCGCGAGGAGCGCCGCAACGCGCTCAACGAGGACCTGGTCGGCCAGTTGCGCGCCGCGATGCTCGACGCGGTGGACCAGGGTGCGCGGGTCATCGTGCTCACCGGCCGCGGCCCGATCTTCAGCGCGGGCGCCGACCTGTCCGGCGTGTACTCCGAGACGTTCCTGTCCGGCCTGCTCGACATGCTGCATACCATCGAAGCCCTGCCGGTCCCGGTGATCTCGGCGATCAACGGCGGCGCGCTCGGCGCCGGCGTGCAGCTGGCGCTGGCCTCGGACCTGCGGGTGCTCGAGCCCGACGCCTACATCGCGGTCCCGGCCGCCAAACTGGGCATCTCGGTCGACCGCTGGACGGTCTCGCGGCTGGTCTCGCTGATCGGCGGCGGCCCGGCCCGCACCATCCTGCTCGCGGCCGACCCGGTCACGGCCACCGATGCCTACGCCTTCGGCTTCGCCAACAAGCTCGGCACCCTCGCCGACGCGCAGGACTGGGCGAAGTCGATCGCCGCGCTCGCCCCGCTCTCGCTGCGGGCGATGAAGCTCATGCTCAACGACGACGGCACCCGCGAACCGGCAAGCGCCCAGCAGCGGGCCGCGCTGGAAGCGGCGTGGACCAGCGACGACGCGAAGGAGGGTCGCATGGCCCGGCAGGAGAAGCGCCCAGCGAAGTTCGTGGGCCGCTGATGGGGCTCGCACGTGTTGCGGGATCGGTGGCGAGCACGCTAGGGCTCGCCTGGGTGGCGCGTGCGGTGTGGGGTCTGCCCACGGCCATCGGCGCCGGACCGGCGGCCATCGAGCCGGTCGCGCTCGGCAAGTCGTCGTTCCGGGACGGCCGCTTCCACAACACCGAGCCGAGCAGCATGCTCGCGGCCGGCGCCGCGCCGTCGCTGCTGTGGTCCGGACTCACCAAGGGCAGGGTCGGCAGGCCGTCGCGCCCGGTGCCGCTGGTCACCCCCGCGGTGCCCGCGGAGGCCGCGCCGCTGGCGGTGACCTGGTACGGGCACGCGAGCGCGCTCGTCGAACTCGACGGCTACCGCGTGCTGGCCGACCCGGTGTGGAGCGAGCGCGTCTCGCCGTCCCCGCTGGTCGGACCGGCCCGCCTGCATCCGGTGCCCGGCGAATTGTCGTCGCTGCCCGCCGTCGACGCGGTGATCATCTCCCACGATCACTACGACCACCTCGACAAGGCGACCATCGACGAACTGGTCCGCGCGCAGCTCGCGCCGTTCGTCGTGCCGACCGGCATCGGCGCGCACCTGCGGCACTGGGGTGTGCCCGAGGACCGGATCATCGAGCTCGACTGGGGCGGCTCGGTCTCGCTCGGCCACGACGCCGACGACCGCGGACTCACCATCACCTGCGCCGAGGCCAGGCATTTCTCCGGCCGCGGCCTGGTCCGCAACACCACGCTGTGGGCGTCCTGGGCACTGGCCGGGCCGACCAAGCGGGTCTATTTCGGCGGCGACACCGGCTACACGAAGGCCTTCGCGCAGGCGGGCGCCGTCCTCGGCCCGTTCGATCTGACGCTGCTGCCGATCGGCGCCTACGACGAGCGCTGGACCGACGTGCACATGAATCCCGAGGAGGCGGTGCGCGCGCACGCCGACCTGTGCCTTGGCGACGCGGGCTACGGCCTGCTGGTGCCGATCCACTGGGCCACTTTCAATCTCGCCTTCCACGGATGGTCGGAGCCGGTGCACCGGCTGGTGTCCGCCGCGGCCGAAGCGGGTACCCGCACCGTAGTGCCCAAGCCGGGCGAGCGGGTGGTTCCGAATGACCTCCCACCACGGGTTTCGTGGTGGGAGGATGTGGAGTGAACCCTCACGGGAAAGGAACATCGTCAGATGAGTCTCGCGGACACCTTGAAGGGCTTGCTCGGTAAGGGCAAGGAGGCGGTCGAGCAGAACGCCGACAAGATCAACGAAGCGGTCGACAAGGCCGGTACGTTCATCGATGAGAAGACCGGCCACAAGTACAGCGACAAGATCGAGAAGGGCAAGGACGCGGCCAAGAAGGTCGTTCCGCCGCAGCCCGGCACCGGTCAGGGCCCCACATCCGGCACCACCCCGCCGAAGACCGACCCCGGCACCACGCCCGGCACCACCCCTGGCGGCGCTCCCGGCACAACTCCCGGCGGCACCGCGCCGACCGATCCGGGGCCGCAGGCCTGATTCGGTGCGCGGGGGCCGGGTCACTTCGGTCCCCGCCGCCGAACCGCGTCGATGGTCCGCCGGGAGTTCCGGGGTCCGCCGGGTGAGCCCGGCATCGAGGTTGAGCTCAGCAACCTCGACAAGGTGCTGTACCCGGCGACCGGGACGACCAAAGGCGAAGTGATCGCCTACTATTCGGCGATCGCCGCGGCCATGCTGCCCCACGTCGCCGGGCGGCCGGTCACCAGGAAGCGGTGGCCCAACGGGGTCGATCGTCCCGATTTCTTCGAGAAGAACCTGCCCGAGCACGCGCCGGCGTGGATCCAGCGTCGCGCGATCGAGCATTCCAGCCGCAAGGTGGTCTACCCGCTGATCGATTCCGAGGCGGGCATGGCCTGGCTCGGCCAGCAGGCGGCGCTGGAAGTCCATGTGCCGCAATGGCGATTCGACGGTGATCAGCGCGGCCCGGCGACCAGGATCGTCTTCGATCTCGACCCCGGCCCCGGTGCGGGACTGGCCGAATGCGCGCGGGTCGCGCTGGCCGTGCGCGACATGGTCGCGGGCATCGGTATGCAGGCCTTTCCGGTGACCAGCGGCAGCAAGGGAATTCACGTCTACGTGCCGCTGGACCGGACTGTGAGCTCGCGCGGCGCGTCCACCGTCGCCAAGCAGGTGGCCGCCAATCTCGAACAGCTGCACCCGGATCTGGTGACGGCGACGATGGCGAAGTCGGCCCGTGCCGGCAAGGTCTTCCTGGACTGGAGCCAGAACAACGCGGCCAAGACCACCATCGCCCCGTACTCGCTG
Organism: Nocardia sp. NPDC058497; assembly: GCF_042720195.1. Taxonomy (NCBI): domain Bacteria; kingdom Bacillati; phylum Actinomycetota; class Actinomycetes; order Mycobacteriales; family Nocardiaceae; genus Nocardia; species Nocardia sp. NPDC058497. The sequence goes on from NZ_JBHXMY010000218.1 coordinate 8,459, forward strand.
CGCGGTCGCACCGAGCCCAATGCCGCCGCGCCGCGCAGCTGGGCTGAGATCGAGGACGCTGAATCGTTGCGCCAGTTGCATTTCGACGAGGTCCTCGCCCGCTGGCAGGCCGACGGCGACCGGCTGGCCGAACTCGACCCGCCGCTGCCGAGCGGTCCCGACGCACTGACCAAGTACCGCAGCATGCGCGATCCGGAGCGCACCCCCGAACCGGTGCCTGCCACCGCACCCGAACCCGGCCCCGGTGACCGCTTCGTCGTCCAGGAACACCACGCCCGCCGGTTGCACTGGGACGTGCGACTCGAACGCGACGGTGTCCTCGCCTCGTGGGCGGTGCCCAAAGGCCCGCCCCCCCAGCCGCAACACCAGCGCCGCGCCGTCCGCCCCGAGGCTCATCCGCGCGCGTACCAGCACTTACACGGCCCCCTCCCGGTCGCGTATAC
>NZ_JBHXMY010000219.1:0-8893 GCF_042720195.1 Nocardia sp. NPDC058497
GGCTTCGGCAGGGCAAGGGTTCATACTTTAGCGCAGGCAATCCGCCGAAGCAAGTCCGGAGGTCGTAAGCCTGCACACATGATCAGTCAGGCGCTCATCGTCCTACCTCGTTTCCCTGCACCATCCGCCAGCCTCGAGAGGCTCAGCAGTTCGGCACCGGGTCGGTGTCCGTGTCGCTCTGACTCGAATTAAGTTACGCAGCCGCGAACGCGAAGTCAAATCGCCTGGTAGATCCGGCGTTTCCCCAGCTCGCCACTCCCTCGCGGGGTTCACGAAGGGCCGCGGCGGCGCCGGCTGGTCATGGACGGACTCGACGAGCCGCAGAAGGCCGAGCTGGCGATACTCGGCGAACGGCTCTCCGACCATCTGGTCGGCACCCTGGGTCACGCGGACGAACCACCGCTCGAGTACTGACGCGACAACGCCGCCCCGGCCGATGACGGGGGGCGGGGTTGTCGTCGGTGCGCTGGTTCAGACGTTGTGCGGGTGCCAGGTGGCCACCGCCCAGATCACCACGATGTTGATGATGATGATCAGGATCGACCACCACGGGTAGTACGGCAGCCACAGGAAGTTCGCGATGATCGAGAGGGCGGCGATCACCATCGCCGCCACCCGTCCCCACGTCTGACCGGCCAGCAGGCCGATCGCGACGATCACCGCGATGGCACCGAAGATGATGTGCCACCAGCCCCAGGCCGTCAGGTCGAACTGGTAGAGGTACTCGGGCCCCACGACGATGAGATCGTCGTTGGCGACAGCCGAGATTCCTTCGAGGATCTGCAGAACACCGACCACCGCCAGCAGGATTCCGGCGCCGATGGAGGTTCCTGCCGCGATTCCCTCGCGCACCGGGTGCTGATTCTGAACTGTCATCGCTCGGCCTTCCCGTTAGGTCAACGGACGTGCCACCACGGCACACGCCAACGGTAGGAACCCGACGGGGCCGCGCGCCTCATCCGTTGTGGGTGAACTCGCCTACGCGACGGACCGGGCGCAATGTCTTGCCGAGATCGGTGCGCAGGGTGATCAGCGCGTCCAGCAGGTAGTTCTGCCTGACCCGCCACGGATGCTTGTCGCCCTGACGGGGGAACGCGGCGATCGAGCGCAGGATGTAGCCGGCGTTCAGGTCGAGCAGCGGATGCTCGGTGAGCGCGCCCTTCGGCTCCGGCACGACGGCGGGGACCCCGGTGCGGTCGATGTGGGCGAGGACCTTGCAGACCAGGCGCGAGGTGAGGTCGGCACGCAGCGTCCACGAGGCATTGGTGTAGCCGACGCAGATCGCGAAATTGGGCACGCCGGTGAGCATCGCGCCCTGCCAGACGAACTGGTCCGACAGCGGGACCGGAGTGCCGTCGACCTCGGGCGCGATGCCGCCGAAGGCGAGCAGCCGCAGGCCGGTCGCGGTCACCACGATGTCGGCGGGCAGGATCTTGCCCGATTCGAGCTGGATGCCCTCGGGGACGAACCGGTCGATCCGGTCGGTGACCACCGCGGCCTTGCCCTTCTTCATCGCCTTGAAGAAGTCGGCGTCCGGTGCCGCGCACAGGCGCTGGTCCCACGGGTCGTAGTCGGGGGTGAAGTGCTCGGCGACCAGTTTGTCGTCTTTGAGGATGCGGGTGGTGAGGCCGGTCAGCAGCTTGCGCGCGGCGGCGGGGCGGCGACGGCAGTACTGGTAGAAACCGATGTTGAACAGGATGTTCTTGGTCCGGATCAGCCGGTGCGCGAGCCCGGCGGGCAGCAGTTCGCGGATCTTGTCGGCCTGCTTGTCGCGGCCGGGGACGGCGCTGATCCAAGTGGGCGTGCGCTGCAGCATGGTGACGTGCTCGGCCTCGTCGGCCAGCGAGGGCACCAGGGTGACCGCGGTCGCGCCGCTGCCGATGACGACGATCCGCTTGTCGCGCACGTCCAGGTCGGCCGGCCAGAACTGCGGGTGCACGATGGTGCCCGCGAAGTCCTCGCGACCGGCGAATTCGGGGGTGTGCGGCTGCTGGTAGTCGTAGTAGCCGGCGCAGGTGTAGAGGAAACCGCAGGTCAGGGTGCTCAGCTCGGGGCCGTCGGGGCCGTCGTGGGCGATGGTGAGCTGCCAGCGCGCCTGCGCCGACGACCAGTCCGCGCCGATCACCCGCGAGCCGAAGCGGATGCGCCGGTCGATGCCGTTCTCGTGCGCGGTCTCGCGGATGTAGTCCAGGATCGACGCGCCGTCGGCGATCGAGCGGGCCGCGCGCCACGGCTTGAACGGATAGCCGAGGGTGAACATGTCCGAGTCGGAGCGGATGCCGGGGTACCGGAAAAGGTCCCAGGTACCGCCGAGATCGGCGCGGGCCTCGAGGATCGCGTAGCTGCGGTGCGGGTGTTCGGTCTGCAGCCGATAGGCGGCCCCGATACCGGACAATCCCGCGCCGACGATGACGACGTCGAGGTGTTCGGGGGCAACGGCGGAGTCGGTCATAGCTCCAGTGTGCCTGGCGACACATCGCGAGGTGAAGGCAGTGTTTCGCTATCCTCGACGCGGTGTCGATCTTTCGGCGTGCGGGATGGTTGCTCGTCGGCGCACTTGTCATCGCGCTGGGTGCCGCGTTCGCCGGGTGGCCCGTGTACGTCCGGCCACAGGTGGACCCGCTGCGCCCCGCCGATGTGATCGTCGTCCTGGGTGGGACCCCCTACGAACGCTTCGACCTCGGGATCGAGCTCGCCGAGCGTGGCTACGCCCCCGAGGTGCTGATCTCGCAGTCCACCGGGCCCGACGATCCGCTGATGGACAAGTACTGCGGCGGCCGATTCGCCTTCCGCGTCTCGTGTTTCGTGCCCGACCCGTGGACGACCGACGGTGAGGCGCGCGAGATCGTCCGGCGAGCAAAGATTTACGGGTGGCGGCACATCATCGTGGTCACCTTCACCCCGCATGTCTCGCGCGCCCGCTTCATCGTCGGGCGGTGTTTCGACGGCGAGATCACCATGGTCGCCAGTCCCACCGAAACCGGGCTGGGGTTCTGGTCGTGGATGTATGTGCGCCAATCGGCCGGATACATCAGGGCTTTCGTGAACCAGCATTGTGAGACCTCCGGAAATTCCGCGTCCCGGATTCTAGAGTGACACCAATGCGCGGCCGGGTGCCGGGCCGCGCGGGTGGCACGGGCGAGAGGACCGCCGATGCTTGTCGAGGACCTGCGCACCGTCGGAGACGACGCGCTGCGCGCCCAGATCTGCGTCATCGGCTCTGGCCCGGCCGGACTGACCGTGGCCACCGAACTGGCCGCCGCGGGCCTACAGGTGCTGGTCCTGGAGAGCGGTGACCACGAAATAGGTCCCACCGAGCCGGAATTCGCCGCCATCGACAGTGTCGGTGCGCCGCGGCTACCGCCCGACCGGATCGCGGGCAGCCGGGTTCTCGGCGGCAGCTCGCGGGTGTGGGCCGGACGCTGCGGCGTGCTCGACGACCTCGACTTCGCCACCCGGCCGTGGGTGCGGCGCTCGGGGTGGCCGATCGATGCGGGCGAGCTGCGGCCGTACACCGAACGCGCCGCCGCGCATGCCGGACTCGGGCACGGCACAGGATTCACGGACGCCGAGTTCTGGCCGCTCGCGGGACGTCCAGCGCCTGCCGCCGCCATCGACACCGGGTCGCTGCGCCCGTACTTCTGGCAGATCAGCCGGGATCCGGTCGACCGGTTCGACTGCAAGCGGTGGGGCAGGCTGGTGCGCGATATCGCCGCGCCGACCGCGCGGGTGCTGGTGAACGCGACCGTCACCCACCTCGACACCGATGCCACCGGCGCGCACGTGAACTCGGTCGAGGTGACCGGTGCCGGTGGCCGGGTCCGTACCGTCGAGGCGCGGATCTTCGTGCTCGCGGCGGGCGGGATCGACACCCCACGGCTGTTGCTGGCCTCGCGGCGTGCTGTTCCCGGTGGCATCGGGAACCGGTACGACCAGGTGGGGCGGTATCTGATCGACCATCGCAGTGGCGTGGTCGGCACGCTGTCCCCCGCCGTCGCGGGTGCGGCGCTGGCCCGGTTCGGCAAGTATGTGGTCAAGGGGCCGCGGGGCAGGCACACCTTTCTGCACGGCCTGGCCCTGTCGCCCGAGATCCAGCGCAGGGAATCGCTGTTGAACTGCGCGCTGTGGTTGCAGGAGGTCACCGCGCCCGACGATCCGTGGGACGCCGTCAAGCGGGTGCTGAGCGGGCGGGCGGTGTGGAAGGACGCGCGAATCATGCTGTCGGACACCAGGTTGCTGCTGGCAGGTGCCCGGCGCAGGCTGATCGACGGTGTCGGATTGCCGCACCGGCTCACCGGGGTCGAGGTGTGGACGATGGTCGAACAGGCGCCGGATCCGGACAGTCGAGTGCTCTTGTCGGAGCGCACCGACCCGGTGGGAATGCCACTGCCGCAGGTGGATTGGCGGATCGGTGAACGGGAGGACGCGACGGTCCGGCGGGCGACGGCGCTGCTGACGGCCGAGTTCGCCCGGCTCGGTCTGCCCGCGCCGCAGATCGCACCCGCGGCGCTGCCTGGGAGTACCGAACCGCTCCCGCTGGCCGACCGGGCGCATCCCAGTGGCACCACCAGGATGTCGGCCGATCCGCGGCACGGCGTGGTCGACCGGCACTGCCGGGTGCACGGCGTCGACAACCTCTACATCGCGGGCAGTTCGGTCTTCCCGACCAACGGGCATGTCAACCCGACACTGACCGTGCTCGCGCTCGCCGTGCGCCTGGCCGACACCCTGCGCGCCGGACAGCGCGCCCCGCGCTGATCCGGTAGCGCACCCGATTAGGCTGGCCGGGTGCAGGACTCGTCGCCGACCGCCCATCCGCACGAACCCCATGCCGAAGGGCTCGCGTCCCGGTTGAACTGGTTGCGGGCCGGTGTGCTCGGCGCCAACGACGGCATCGTGTCCACCGCCGGTCTGGTGGTCGGTGTCGCGGCGACCACGAACGATGCGCACACCATCCTCACCGCGGGCGTGGCCGGACTCGTCGCGGGCGCGATCTCGATGGCGGCGGGCGAGTACGTGTCGGTGAGCACCCAGCGGGATTCGGAGAAGGCCCTGCTCGCCAAGGAGCGCAGGGAGCTGGCCGACGACCCGGCCGCGGAACTGGCCGAGCTGACCGGGATCTACGAGGCCAAGGGACTCAGCCCGGCGACGGCGCGCACGGTCGCCGAGGAGCTCACCGCGCACGACGCGTTCACCGCGCACGCCGAAGCCGAACTCAAGCTCGACCCGGACGAGCTCACCAATCCGTGGGCCGCGGCGGTCTCCTCGGCGATCGCGTTCACCTGCGGCGCGGTGCTGCCGCTACTGGCGATCGTGCTGCCGCCGGTGCAGTGGCGGGTGCCGGTGACTTTCGCGGCGGTGCTCATCGCGCTGGCCGTCACCGGGTCGGTGAGTGCGCGCCTTGGCGGCAGTCATCGCGGGAGGGCGGTGTTGCGGGTGGTGATCGGTGGTGCGCTGGCGATGGCTGTCACCTACGCGATCGGCTCGCTCACCGACACGCTCGCGGGCTGAGGCTGGTCAGCGGGTCGGGCCGAGGTCGAGCCTGCGGGTGACCCGGTCGACGACATCGGGTGGCATGCCGGGTTCGCGGCGCGCGGCCTGGGCTTCGCGCCGCGGCCACCGCGACGGCGGTGACGATCACGAGGCCGATCGCACGCAAGGCGATGACCTGCCAGTTCTCGGCGAACTGCCGCCAGGAGGTGCGCCGGGCGGCGGCATAGAGCAGCGGCGGCAGGACCAGCGGGAGGATGAGCTCAGGCGGGATGTCGAGGCTCGGCACGGCGGGGATCAGGGCGAGCAGGCAGCCGAAGACCGTCATCAGGATGGACGGCGCGACCCCTATCCGCTCGCCGAGCGACTCGGCGAGGACCGCCGCGAGCAGGATCACCAGAGTGAGTACCAACTGGTCCATAGCGGAGCAGTCTCACCGACAGCGACGGTGCGCGACGGGCGACCCGCCGCCGGTCAGTGCAGAACGGCGGCCGCGGGCGGAATGAAGATCGGCGGCAATGGGAACGGCAGCTGGATGATGGGAGGCGGTGGTGGCGCCGGGGCTGGTTCCGGTGCGGGAGCGGGAATGGGCTCCGGCTCGGGCGGTGGCGGCGGCTCGTAGACGGGCGGCTCGTACACCGGCGGCTCGTAGACGGGCGGCGGTGGGGCTTCGACGGGCACGGGCTCCGGCGCGGGGGCTGGTGGTGCAGCTTCCGGGGGCGGGGGTGGTGGCGCGGCGGGCACCGCGGCGTCCGGGGTCGTCGCGGTGCACTGCCACGCACCGTCGGCGTCGACCTGCCAGTGCGCGACGATGCCGCCCGCCGAGCAGTTTCCGCCGACCCGGCGGGCGGGCCACGGCGGGGCGAAAACCGCCTCCTGCTCGGATGCCTCGTCGCCGGCGACCGGAAGGCCGGCGGAATCGGAGCCCATCGGGTTCACGGTCGACGGGTCGTTCTCGTCACCCTGATTCGCGCGCAGGACCAACCCGAGCGCGACAACCAGCGCGAGCAGTGCGGCGAGCACTGCCGCGATCGCGATCACCCGAGTACTGCTGCCGGTCCCCTCGTCGGGGCCCTCGCTGCTCTCTGCCATCGCACCGCCTTCGCCCGTGGATCCGGACTCCTCTCGTCCAGCAGGCTACCGCACGGTTGCTGAAAGTCCGACAGTCTCGATCAGACTCCACTGACCAGGGCCCATGCCTACATTCGGCAGTTGCCAGATGTTTACTTGATTGCGACCCTAACCTTCACCGCATCGGTATCGGTGTTGTGTAGCGCCTGCGCGATCAGGGTGCTCAGGTCGATCTGCGGACCGGTCGCGGTGATCGACTCGGTGAGCGGGCGCAGCCCGGGCAGCAGGGCCGACAGCTCGGGGCCGAGCTCGTTCAGCTTGGCGGTGACCTGCTCGAGGAACGGCACAAGGCCGCCGTCGCGCAGGTACATCTCCGGATCGCCACCGGCCGCGCTGACCCGGCCGACCGATTCGACGAACTCGTCGATGACCTGGCTCAGGCGCACGAAGGCGGGTGCGGCGGCGGAGGTGGCCGGTCCGGCCCAGCCGATGTCACCGGAGACGTACTCGAAGTTGTTCTGCAGCTCGGCGATGGCGGGCGCGCGGCTCATGATGGCCGCTGCGAGCAGGTCGCCTGCCCTGGCCAGCTCCGGGATGACGTTCTCGGTGCCGGTCATCGCCTGGCCGAGGGTGTCGACCAGCGAGCCGACGACCGCGGGGTCGAGCTGCTCGACGGTCTTGGTGACCAGCCGCGCGACCTCGGGAATCGACATCGGGGTACGCACGTTCTCCCCCGCCAGGCGCTGCCCGTTGCTCAGGTACGGCCCGTCGGCGCTGCGCGGGACGAACTGCACGTAGGGCTCGCCGAGCGAGGACAGGTGCTCGATGGTGACGATGCTGCTCATCGGCACCTTGTTCTCGGCGCCGAACCGGAAGCCGACCTGCACGCCACCGGCGGTGGAGGTGTCAACGGCGGTGACCTTGCCGATCTCGATGCCGGTCAGCAGGATCGGCGAGCCGACACTCAGGCCGCCGGAGTTGGCCAGCTCGATCGAGGCCTCGGTGTAGTCGGCGAACGGGTCGACCCGGACGACGCCGAAGGTCAGGTAGCTCGCGCCGAGCGCGGTGATGGCGGCGATGCCGCCCAGTGATGCCAGTGCACCGATCTTCATCGCACCATTCCGATCATCCGCAGCGCGGTCACGATCTGCTCGACCTGCTCGTCCTCGGAGACCTGCACGCCGGTGATGTTCACCTTCGGCCCGCGCTCGGCGAACGGGATGATCTTGTCGCGCAGCAGCGCGGTCAGCAGGGCCATGTTGGTCGAGGAGCGCAGGTCGGCCGAGCCGCCGGTGGCCAGGGGCAGGAACGCGGTCGCCGCGGCGTCGCCCGCGGTCGCGATCGGGGCCAGCCAGGTCAGCGACGAGCCGACCGGGCCGAGCGCCAGGAAGATCGCCATGGTCTTGGCGATCGAGTCCTGGGTGCCCGAGAGGGCCTGCACGGCTTCAGGGGTCAGGATATTGGTGAGCTCGGCCTCGATGCCGACCATGACCTCGGCATTGGCGGCCAGGCCGTTGACCAGCAGGTCGACCTTGTCCAGGTTCGCGGCCAGATCGGCGGCGTCGGCGCCCATGACCGCCGAGATGCGCGCGGTCTCCTTGGGATCCTGCGGCATCACCGAGTTCACCCGGCCGATCATGTCCTGTAGCTGGCCGATGGCGCCGCCCTGCACGAACAGCGCCATGGTGGCCATCGTGTCTTCCAGCTGCACCGGCGGTTTGGTGCGGGCGATCGGGATGGTGCCGCCGTCGCGCAGCAGGGTGCCGAAGCCATCCTTCGGGGTGGTCAGCGCGACGTGGATGTCGCCGAGGATGGTGTCCTGGCGCAGTTCCGCGATGGTCGTGGTCGGCAGCTGCACCGAGTCGAGGATGTCGGCTTCGACGATCACGTAGCCGCCGCGGCCCGCGGGGGCGTCGGCGGGCTGGACCACCCGCACCGTGTCGACATTGCCGATCTCGGCGCCGTTGGCGATCACCTTGGACTTCGCGGGCAGGTTCAGCGCGCTGCTGAACTCGATCTGCACGCGGTAGGTCGGGCCGCTGACGGTCGAGCCGGGCACCGGTACCTCGGCGGGGTCGAAGCCGCAGCCGCCCACCGCGAGACCGGCCGCGACCACGAGCGCGATCATGCTGCGCCGCAGTGTCTTTCGCGGGTTCATCGGGCACCTGCCATTCCCAGCACGACCTGGACGAGGTTGACATCGGTCAGTCCCTGCGCCGGGTCGGCGCACTGGCCGGGGATCAGCGCGTTCACCGCGGCGCACACCTGATCGGCTTCGCCGCTGGGCAGCGCCACCTTGGGCGCCGCGTAGTTGATCGCGGTGCCTGTCTCT
>NZ_JBHXMY010000220.1:0-8888 GCF_042720195.1 Nocardia sp. NPDC058497
CAGATGCTGGCGGGCGCCCGTACATTTTTTTATACCACCGCGACATGTTGTTTTCGACACCCCCCACGCCCCCCCCCGCCCGACGGCCCCCCCGCCGGACCCGGGGGGGTACCCCCCGCCGATGGCGTCGCTACTAGCGGATCTCTCGGGTGAGCCGGGATGACCACGGGCACCAGAAGCAGCCCGGGAGGAAACCGCCGCAAGCCTCGTCCAGGTTTTCCTCGACGTAGTTGATAGCCGAGTCGCAGATCTCGATCGCCACGGTGAAGAAGGTGATCGTGTCCGGGTCGAGATGGAAGCTCCACCCCGGGTTGTAGTCGGCCGGCCGTTTCCTGATGCGTCCCATGACATGGATCGACATCGTCTCCTCGCCGGACAGAATCCGACGCGCTTCCTCGATGCGCTGCTCGTTATTGAGCCGGATGACGAATTCCTTGCCGGAGTAATCGGTGAATGCGAAGTCCGCCATAACATCTCCCTGCCAAACGTAGTGGATGGGGTTTGCGTGCGGTTCTGCATCAGAGCACTCAATATCGTATCGGCGTGCGAGCGCTGTTGTAAACGAAATTCTTTGTGCGCCAATCAAAATTCGACTGGGCGCCCGTTTCCGGCGGCGGTAACCAGGCTGAGAGGTCAGTTCCGACGGGGGATAGCGGCGTGGTCGCCATTGCTTCGAGAGGAAAGCTGGGTTCGGATCGACTTCCCGGCGAAAGTCAATTCACGGATCGCGATAGCGCCCCGCGCAACGGGCGCGGCGACTCGGCCCTCGGCGTCGATCAGCACAGCCGACGGTGTACCGCGGACGCGGTAGCGCAGCGCCGCCTCGTTGCCCTGCTGGACCAGCGACGGGATCTCGCCCAGACCCTGTTCGATACCCCACACGGCCTGCTCGGCTGCGTCGCCGTTCCCGACGGCGACGATGGTCATGGCCGTGCGCGCCCGCCACCGCGGCAGCTCGCGGGCCAGCGCGGCGCACAGCTCACAGCCCGGATGCACGAACACCAGCAGCACTGCCCGACCCGCCGAGAGCAGGTCCGCGAGATTCGTGCGGGCACCCGCGACGTCGAGCAACTCGAACTCCGGTGCAACCGAGCCGACCGGCAAGCCCTCGGCGCCCAGCGTCGAGAGCGCCTGCTCGTCCAGGCGCCGCCGCAGCACACCGACCTGGCCGACCAGCCACGCCAGGACCCCGCACAGCAGCGCGCCGAGCGCGAGTCCGGTCGCGGCATCGGCGGCCAGTCCCGCGGGCACCGAGGGATGGGCCAGCGCGCCCCACAGGACCGATGCCGCGAGCACCATCAGCACACCGTTGCGCGCGATGCTGCGCGCGCCGATCGGCGTCGTACTCGCTGCGCCGAAGCAGGAGCACGAGGGGCGCTTGCCGCGCCGCAACAAGCCGGCCATGACCACCGTGAAGACCGTCAGCAGGACCAGCGCGCCGACTGCCGCCGCGGCCGCAGTCCACGGCAGGACGACGCCGACCGCCACCACCGCCTCGGCGACCGGCAGCCCCCATGCCACGGCGGGCACCCACCGCACCGGCACCCCGAACTCGCCCACCGCCTGCCGCGTACCGGCGCGATCGGCCAGTTTTCCCCAGGCCGACAACCCGAACACCACAGCGAGCGCCAACCGCGTGACCCACACCCCGTATTCGATCAGCATGGACCGCACCCTCCCACATCAGCGGTTATTCGAATTCGGAATCGCCGGAAGAGTAGTGGACGAACTCAGCTGATCGGGGTGTTGATCCGGGAATACCCGATGGCGGTGCGCGGGTTGAGGATCGTGGGTAAATCGTAGAAATTTCGTAGAGAGCAGGGGTGGACCCCGAAGATGCCCAGGTCAGCGGTGATATAGGCTTTGTCGGTCATGAAGTCGGCTTATACGGGTCCGGTCAACGGTGCGCCCAAGACGGTCTACCTCGACCACGCGGCGACCACTCCGATGTTGCCCGCCGCCGTCGAGGCGATGATGGCTGCGCTGAGCACGGTGGGTAATGCCTCGTCGCTGCACGGATCCGGGCGGGCCGCACGGCGGTCGCTGGAGGAGGCGCGCGAGTCGATCGCGGCCGATCTGGGGGCGCGGCCGTCGGAGGTCATCTTCACCTCCGGTGGCACCGAGAGCGACAATCTGGCCGTCAAGGGCATCTTCTGGGGGCGCAGGGCGGGCGATCCGCGGCGCACCAGGATCGTCACCAGCGCGGTCGAGCATCACGCGGTGCTCGACGCGGTCGAGTGGCTGGAGAAGCACGAGGGCGCGCGGGTCACCTGGTTGCCCGTCGACGCCGAGGGTGTCGTCTCGCCGCACGCGCTGCGCGAGGTGCTCGCCGAGCAGGCCGACGAGGTCGCGCTGGTCAGTGTCATGTGGGCCAACAACGAGGTCGGCACCGTCCAGTCGATCGCCGAATTGGCCGCTGTCGCACAGGAATTCGACGTCCCGATGCACAGTGATGCGATCCAGGCGGTGACCCAGCTCCCCATCGATTTCGGCGCGAGCGGGCTGGCCGCGCTCAGCGTCGCCGGGCACAAGGCAGGCGGTCCGCACGGTATCGGCGTGCTGCTGCTCGGCAGGCAGGTCCCGTGTGTGCCGCTGGTGCACGGCGGCGGACACGAACGCGACCTGCGCTCGGGCACCTCCGATGTGGCCGCGGCCGTCGGCATGGCCGCCGCGCTGCGCGAAGCGGTCGGTGACCTGCCCGCGCGCGCCGAGCAGCTGCGCGTGCTGCGCGAGCAGCTGATCGACGGTGTGCTGGCCGCGGTGCCCGACGCGGTGCTCAACGGGCCCGTCGACGAGCGTCGCCTCCCCGGCAACGCCCACTTCACCTTCCCCGGCTGCGAGGGCGACTCGCTGCTCATGCTGCTCGACGCCGCCGGTGTCGAATGCTCCACCGGGTCGGCCTGCAACGCGGGCGTGGCCTCCCCGAGTCATGTGCTGATCGCGATGGGTGTCGAGCCGTGGCAGGCCCGCAGTTCGCTGCGGTTCTCGCTGGGCCACACCTCGACCGGGGCCGATATCGAGACATTGTTGACCGTTCTTCCGCAGGTCATCGAACGGGCCAGAGCCGCGGGCATGGCCGGCGCTAGAGGAGGTGCCTGATGCGAGTACTCGCCGCGATGAGTGGTGGCGTCGATTCGGCGGTGGCCGCGGCGCGGGCCGTCGACGCCGGCCACGAGGTGGTCGGGGTGCACTTGGCGCTGTCGGCGACGCCGGGCACGCTGCGCACCGGTTCGCGCGGTTGCTGCTCCAAGGAGGACGCCGGTGACGCGCGCCGCGCCGCCGACGTGCTCGGCATCCCGTTCTACGTCTGGGACTTCGCCGACCGCTTCAAGGAAGACGTGATCGACGATTTCGTCGCCGCCTACGCCGCGGGCGAGACGCCGAACCCGTGCCTGCGCTGCAACGAGAAGATCAAGTTCTCCGCCCTCGCCGATCGCGCCCAAGCCCTCGGCTTCGACGCCGTCGTGACCGGTCACTACGCCCGGCTCTCCGACGGCGTGCTGCGCCGCGCGGTCGACGCGGACAAGGATCAGTCCTATGTGCTCGCGGTGCTCACCGCCGAGCAGCTCGCGCGCGCGATGTTCCCGGTCGGCGACACCCCGAAGCCGCGGATCCGCGAGGAAGCGGCCGAGCGTGGCCTGGCCGTGGCGAACAAGCCCGACAGCCACGACATCTGCTTCATTCCCTCCGGGGATACCCGCGCCTTCCTCGGCGCCAAGATCGGCATCCGTCCCGGTGCGCTGGTCGATTCCGACGGCACCGTCCTCGGTGAGCACGAGGGTGTGCACGGATTCACCGTCGGCCAGCGCAAGGGTCTCGGCCTCACCCACACCGCTGCCGACGGCAAGCCGCGCTATGTGACCGGTATCGATCCCGATTCCGGGACGGTCAGCGTCGGTTCGGTGGAAGACCTCCAGGTCGACGTCGTCACGGCCGATCGCGCTATCTGGACCTCCGGCGTGCGCCCCAGCGAGCCGGTGGAGTGCGTCGTGCAGGTACGCGCGCACGGCGGCACCGCGCCCGCCGTCGTCGAGCCCGAGGGTGACGGGTTCGTCGCCCGGTTGCGTGAACCGCTCACCGGTGTCGCCAAGGGTCAGGCGATCGTGCTCTACCTGCCGGATGCCGAGGGCGGGGACACCGTGGTCGGTAGCGGCACGATCAACGGCACCGACCGCGCCGGCGTCTCGGCGGATGCGATCTAGGGCCCCAGTCACCGCCGACGATCCTGTCGACCACTGCGCGCACCGTTCACTCTCGCGCCGATCGGTCGACATCCGGCCCGTCGGAGCGTTCAGTGAATGCTCAGCGCATGCCCGGCGTCGGCGCCCGCGGTGGTGCGGGGCAGGATGGTGACCGGCGGTCCGTGCGTCGCACGAGTCGGCGAGGCGCGGTCCGTGGAGCGTGACGTCCGCACCGTCCGGGTGATGGCTCAGTTTCGATGATACGAAAGGTGTTGAGCGCGTGACACTCTGGCGTAGCGAGACCTCGCACGAAGCCGCCGCACCGGAACCCGTCGACCCGCTCGTCGCCGGCATCGCCACCGGGATCGGCTCCTGGCCGGGCACCGACCCCCGCGAGGCCGCCGCGACGATCATCGGCGAGCTGCCCGACCTCCCGCACCTGGTCGAGCTACCCGATCGCGGTGTCGGCGCCGACATGATCGGCCGGGTCTCGGCCCTGCTCGTCGACCTGCGTTTCGATTCCACGACCCGCGGCTACCGCTTGGCCGCCCGCCCCGGCGCGGTGTCGCGTCGCGCCAGGGATCTCCTGCACGCCGACCTCGACGCCATCGAAGAAGCCTGGGAGACAGCGGGTCTGGCCGGTACGGGCCGCGTGGTGAAACTCCAGTCCGCGGGCCCGCTCACCCTCGCCGCCGAGGTCGAACTGCCCGGCGGACACCGCATCCTCACCGATTCCGGTGCGGTGCGCGATCTTTCGGAGTCACTCGCCGAAGGGCTGGTCCGGCACGCCGCGGAGGTCCGCCGACGACTCGGCGCCGAGGTGGTCATCCAGCTCGACGAACCCCGGCTCACCACAGTGCTCGACGGCTCCCTGAAGGGGCCGAGCATCCTGAACACCATTCGCGCGCTGCCCGAACCCGAGGCGCTGCACATCCTCGATACGGTGATCAACGCCCAGTCCGCGCCGGTCCTGCTGCATACCTGCGCATCCCGCCCCGCCCTCACCACGCTGGGCCGCACCGCCGCCACCGGGATCTCCTTCGACGCCTCGACCCTCACCACCGCCGACCTCGACACGCTCGGCGAGATCCTCGACTCCGGGAAGAAGGTCGCGCTCGGCCTGACCCCGACCGAGGCTCCGGCCACACCGATCACCTGGCGCGACGTCGCCGAACCCGGTGTCCGCCTGATCGACCGTCTCGGCTTCCCGCGCAGCGTCCTCGCCGACCGGATCCTGGTCACCCCGTCCTGCGGGCTGGCAGGCGCGCCCCTGTCATGGTCGCGCAAGGCGCTCGCGCTCACCAGTGATGTCGCCCGCGCCTTCGCCGAGGAACCGGAGTCGATCACCTTCGAATAGCCGTTTCCGCCGGGTGAGCTACCGAGCTATCATCTATTACATACTTGCCTATTAGATGGAGGCTGACATGCGGATGAACGCGAACGGCCAGGTCACCATCCCGGCTGAGCTCCGGTCGAGGTTCAATCTGCGAGAAGGCGACGAGCTCGATGTCATCGATGACGGCGGCACGTTGCGCATCGTGGTGAGCGGCGGTGCGGATAGTCCCGGCGAACGGCTTGTTCGCCAGATGCGTCGGCATCGTTTCGACAACCCCGATGTCGCAGGCTTGACGACCGACGAGATCATGGCATTGCTGCGTGACTGACGCGGTCACCGCGCTGCGGCGAGCCACCTTGGTCGACAGCTGTGTGCTCATCGATGTTCTGGATGGCGACCCGACTTGGGAACAATGGTCGGCATCCGAATTGTCCGCCGCACGCAATGTCGGCCGGGTGGTCATCAATCCGCTGATCTACGCGGAGGTTTCGATCGGCTACGCGACAAAGGAAGCGCTGGAGGCCGCGTTGCCGCCCGAATCCTTCGATCGTGAGCCACTGCCGTGGGATGCGGCCTTCCTCGCTGCCAAGGCGTTCCTCGTCTACCGTCGGCGGGGCGGCGAGAAGCGGTCGCCGCTGCCCGACTTCTACATCGGCGCACACGCCGCGATCAGCGGGTACCGACTGCTTACGCGCGATGCGGCGAGGTACCGCACCTACTTCCCCACGGTCGAGGTCATCGCCCCGGAATGAGCCCTGCGACGTGCGGGAACGGTCGGCGGAAGTGTCGGTGGGCTCGACTACTGTTCGACAGGTGAGTGACAGCGTGGTTTCCGTGAGTGCCGAGCCGGGCGCGACCCCCGAGCAGCGGGTGCAGTGGCAGCAGCTGGCGGACGAGGTGCGCGAGCACCAGTTCCGCTACTACGTGCGCGACGCGCCGATCATCACCGACGGCGAGTTCGACACCCTGCTGCGGCAGTTGCAGGCTCTCGAGGACGCGCACCCCGACCTGCGCACGCCGGATTCGCCGACCCAGCTCGTCGGTGGCGGGTTCGCCACGGACTTCACCGCCGTCGACCATCTCGAACGGATGTTGTCGCTGGACAACGTGTTCGACTACGACGAGCTGCGCACCTGGGCGAGCCGGGTGGAAGCCGAGGCCGGTCCCGACCTGCACTACCTGTGCGAGGTCAAGATCGACGGCGTCGCGCTGAACCTGGTGTACGAGAACGGCAAGCTGGTGCGCGGCGCCACCCGCGGCGACGGCCGCACCGGTGAGGACGTCACCCTCAACGCCCGGACCATCGAAGACATCCCGACCGAACTCACCGCGACCGAGGATTTCCCGATCCCGGAACTTCTCGAAGTGCGTGGCGAGGTGTACTTCCGGCTCGAGGACTTCGAGACCCTCAACGCCCAGATCGTCGCCGAAGGCAAACCGCCGTACGCGAATCCGCGCAATACCGCCGCCGGTTCGCTGCGCCAGAAGAACCCGGCGATCACCGCTGCGCGCAGGCTGCGGATGATCTGTCACGGCTTGGGCCGCATCGAGGGCTACCGCCCGCAGTCCCAGCACGAGGCCTACCAGGCACTGGCCGCCTGGGGCCTGCCGGTCTCCGAGCACACCCGCCTGGTCAAGGGCATCGACGCGGTCATCGAGCGTGTCGCCTACTGGGGCGAGCACCGTCACGATATCGAGCACGAGATCGACGGCCAGGTGATCAAGATCGACGAGATGGCGTTGCAGCGCCGCCTCGGCTCGACATCCCGCGCGCCACGCTGGGCCATCGCCTACAAGTACCCGCCCGAAGAGGCCACCACCACGCTGCTCAATATCGAGGTGAATGTCGGCCGCACCGGCCGGGTCACCCCGTTCGCGGTGATGGCGCCGGTCTCCATCGCCGGCTCGACCGTCGCCATGGCTACCCTGCACAACGGCTCCGAGGTCAAGCGCAAGGGCGTGCTGATCGGCGACACCGTCACCATCCGCAAGGCGGGCGACGTGATCCCCGAGGTCCTCGGTCCCGTCGTCGACGCCCGCACCGGCGCCGAACGCGAGTTCGTGATGCCCACACATTGCCCCGAATGCGGTACCGAGCTGGCGCCCGCCAAGGAGGGCGATGCCGACATCCGCTGCCCCAACCAGCAGCACTGCCCGGCGCAGCTGCGCGAACGCGTCTTCCACCTGGCGGGCCGCGGCGCCTTCGACATCGAAGCCCTCGGCTACGAAGCCGCCAACGCCCTGCTCACCTCGGGCGCCATCACCGACGAAGGTGACCTGTTCTCGCTCGACGAGCAGGCCCTGCTCGGCGTCCCGCTGTTCACCAAACAGGACGGCGCGCTCTCCGCCAACGGCGCCCGCCTGCTCGAAAACCTCAACGCCGCCAAGGACACTCCGCTGTGGCGGGTGCTCGTCGGTCTGTCGATCCGCCACGTCGGCCCGACCGCAGCCCGCGCCCTCGCCGCCGAATTCGCCAGCCTCGAGCGCATCGAAGCGGCCACCGGCGAAGAACTCGCGGCCACCGACGGCGTCGGCCCCACCATCGCCGCCGCGGTCGTGGAATGGTTCACCGTCGACTGGCACCGCGCCATCGTCGACAAATGGCGTGCGGCCGGTGTTCGCATGGAAGACGAACGCGACGACTCCATCGAACGCAACCTCGACGGCCTGTCCATCGTCGTCACCGGCTCCCTGCAAACCTTCACCCGCGACGGCGCCAAGGAAGCGATCCTGATCCGCGGCGGCAAGGCGGCGGGCTCTGTCTCGAAGAAGACGGCGTTCGTGGTGATCGGCGAAGCGCCCGGCTCGAAGGCTGCCAAGGCCGAGGAACTCGGCGTGCCGATCCTCGACGAGGACGGGTTCCGGTTGCTGCTCGAAGGGGGACCCGCCGCGGTGTCACCCGCGCTGGAGTCCGCCGAGGACGCGCCGGAGTCGGCCGAGGGCGAGTAGTCGTCGGCGGGATCCGCTGTAGCACAGTGGATCCCGCACCCTACTCAGCGCAATTCTCAGTTCGGCGTGACGGTAACTGTCGCGCCGGTCTGCCCCCGCAGCTGGAACGACGCACACTGCCCGTTCCGAATCTCCACATGCCGCCGCAGCTTCTTGGTCTCGCTGTCGATATCGATCGTCACATCGGTACTCGTCATCGAGCACACCTTCGACACACCCGCCAGCACATAGGTCTGCGACCCGGCCCCCTGACAAGAGTTCGTCTCATCCCCGAGAAACACCCGCGCGGTCCCGTTCGGGCACGGGTCGGCCACCGCGTTCGGCGCGCCCAGCAGCACCACCGGCACGGCGGCGCCGGCCGTCACCGCCGCGACGACAACCCCGCGAACCATCATCCGAACAGCCATCCTGCGCACCCATCC
>NZ_JBHXMY010000221.1:0-1347 GCF_042720195.1 Nocardia sp. NPDC058497
TTGCCGGCGATGGCGGTAACCCGTCGACACCGGGTGGAGGAAATACCGGAACACCGTCCGGTGGCGATAACGGAAGCCCCACGGGTCAGCCGACCGCACCGGAAACGCCGAGCACGCAGACACCGCAGGGCACCGGCACCTATGACTCGGCGGGCACGAACGGTGGGAACCAACCGGATTCGACTGATCCCTCCTCGACCGACGACACCACTGCCGCGTCCACAGCGACGCCGACCACGACGACCCCCAACACCGCGCAGCCGAGTACGCCGACAACCGCGAATCCATCGACAGCTGGGCCCGCGACCGCCACACCTCTGGGTACGACACCAGGATCAGGCCGCGGTGGCGGCTCCGGTGGTGGTGGCCGAGGCGGCGGCACAGCGGGCGCTCCGAGTCCTGGTCGTGCGGTCGCCGCGGCGCCGAACGCGGGGCAGCCCGCGGCGGCGACGGCGGCGGCGGGACGTTCCGGTGCGGCCGCCGCGGGCCGAGCCGGGATGGCGGGAATGCCCGGTATGGGCGCGGGTGCGGGTAAGGGACAGAACGACGACGAACACCGTGGCGTTCCCGACTATCTGATCAATCAGGAGAACGGCGAGATCCTCACCGGACTCGGTGAGATCAGGGCGGTGCCACCGGTCATCGGCGGTGATTACGACAGTGCACAGCAGTAGGTTCACCGGGCAGGAATTCGAGATTCTGTGGTCCGCCTATGGTCGCGACCGATTGCCCTATCCCCTGCAATCCCATACGGATATCAGTGATTTCGACGATCTGAAGCGGGATCGTGAACGGGCGGCGGAAAGCCTGCTCACCAAGTACGACCCGATGATCGAACGCGCACTGGATACCCTGTTGCACCCCGACGCCCGGCTGGAATCGAAAGGCTTTGCCGGGCAGGACAGCCCGCGAATTATCCGATTCCACGGCGCGATCCGCGGCGAAGGCGGAGCAGCACTCGCACAGGAGCCGGGTAGCACCGACAACACCGGTGGTGATGTCGTGCTCACCTGGTGCGGTGCCGATAACCTCGCCGAGGTCGCGGTGTCGGCACTGCCCGAACGCGGGCCCGGCACGCTCGCGCCGCTCGAGATCCCCCGTTCGCGGATCGCCGACGAAGATGAGCACTTCGAATACCGCAAGGGCGCGCTCAGCGCGGTGGATCAGCTCGACCGGGTGTTTCGGCGGCCACGCTCGGGACACGGAGAGATCGCCGCGTACTCGGGTGGCGCCGTTGATGCCCGGCCGACGACGCCGGAGCGCACCTTCTGGTGGATGGACTACCCGGACGGGCGCTACTACGTCAGAACCGGCGACCCGATCATCGCCGAGCCGCTCGACAGCAGT
>NZ_JBHXMY010000221.1:1357-2222 GCF_042720195.1 Nocardia sp. NPDC058497
GGGCATACGTCAGATGCTTCGCCGCGCCCAGCGGCACCACCGTGGCGATCTCGACGGCTGACCACCTCGCCCACGCCGGACCAAGCGTGAACGCCTGACACACCAAATCAGATGTCAGACAACTCGCTACGTTGTCAGACATGAGCAAAGCGATGCCTGATGAGCGCATCACGATTCGCGAGCTGCAGCGGAACGCGGCGGATGTGTTCGACCGCGTACGCCGCGGGCAGACTTTCGTCGTTACCCGACATGGCGAGACGATCGGAAGGATCGTGCCACCCGACCCCGCGGAGGAAGCTCTCGAGCAGGCCATCGCCAGCGGCTGCTCCACCCCGCAATCTTGGACGGACTGCCCACCGGAGGCGAAGCCGCCGCGATGGTTCGTGAACCCTCCCCACCGGGCTCCTGGCGTGCCAGCGATGCACTCGCGTCATTGCGCGATGAGGACGGCGACAGGTGAGTTCCTGTATCTGGATGCCTGCGCAGTCCTGAAACTGTTCGTCGAGGAGGTTGGTCAGCGATTTCATCAATCGCATGTTCAGTCAAATAATGCTCACGAATTGAATTTTCGTACTATGGACACGCCGGAAATCCCCTGGTCGGCAACCGATTTTTCGCACACCTCTACCGAAATGCATTCTCGCTGGTTATCGTTGGCGCGTTAGGCGAAACACTATCCCTCGGAAAGGACCGTGTGGAGATGGCTGACAAGTCCAAGAAAGCGCCTAAGAAAATGCCCAAGCAGATGCCGCGGCAGCAGCAGCAACAGCGGCAGGACCAGATGGGCGATGACTCGCAGGGCATGACGCGAGCCGGCCAGGATGATCGGCGTGAACAGCGCCGCCCCGGCCAGCACTGATCTACC
>NZ_JBHXMY010000221.1:2232-8869 GCF_042720195.1 Nocardia sp. NPDC058497
CCGCCCACATCTAATACCCCGGCCCCCCCCCCCCCCGGCACCCCGACCCGCGGCCACCTCCGCGTCAGACCCCGGCGCTCGGTAGCCCGGGCACCACGGATCCGCCCCGCCGACGGCGACCCGTCGAAGGAACGGGCACCGCGTCGAGCAGGCGGTGGGTGCACTCCAGGGCCGGTACGGCGCACACGGCGCCTACCCCGCCGGTTTCGGCGATCCGGCCCTGCCGCAGCACCACAACCCGGTCGGCGACCTGGTGCACAACGATGTGGACGGGCCGGCGCGCCCGTTCCGGCGGCTCGTCCACGTCAGGCAGCCTTCATCCGACGATGCGCGCATCGACCCCAGGTAGCTCGTCGAACCGGGCTCGCCTATCCGTTGTGATGATCTCCCGACCAGTCGCCCGGGCCGTCGACGCGATGATCAGGTCGTGGGCGCCGCGCGGTTCACCCGTGGACCGTACGAACGCCAGCAACTCGGCGTGCACCTCCGCGATCGCATCGTCGTAGGGAACGCAGGGTACGACCGCACGGAACTCCGCGAGGAAGCTCCGTGCGCTGGCCTGTTTCGCGGGGTTGGTCTGGCCCGCTACACCGGTGAGGTACTCCGCGATCACGACCGCGGCGACCGCGACGTTGTCGCCGTCAGCAATAACATCCGACAGGTCGACTGTGCCACGATCGACCGCGATCAATACACCGGTGTCGAGGATCAGCTTCGCCACGAATCGCTGTCCTCGCTCGCGCTCGCATACTCGTCGATCGAGTCGACGGCAGCTTCGAACTCATCGTCGAGCCCGATCCGGCCGCGCCACCGACGGGCCAGGCTGTTCACGCTCGCCCCGTTCGAGCGGGGCGCCGGCACCAGTCGCGCCACACACACGCCCTTGCGGGTGATGACAAACTCCTCACCCGATTCCGCCTCATCGAGAACCCGCGCAAAAGACCGCGCCGCCTCGGTCGCACTAATCTCCTTCATGTACAGCACACTATCAGAATCAGATACTCTGATGCCAGAACGGCATATGTCGGAATCAGTCCCGGTTCCACGCGTCGACCAGGTCAGATATCGTCTACCGGGGCGGAGAGACGGACTCGCAGTAAGGACACCCTGATGGACGACAGTTCCCTGATCTGGGACGACGGTGCGCTCGTCACCATCGACCAGCGCGGACTGCCGCATGAGGCGCGGGAGCTGCGGCTGGGCACCGTCGACGAGATCATCGACGCGATCACCACCCTCGCTATCCGCGGCGCACCGGCCATCGGGATCGCGGGCGCGTTCGGTGTGGTCATCGCGACCAGGGCACACACGAGCGACCACGTGGTCGATGTGGCTGCAGTGGAGGCCGAGGCCGACCGGATCGCCGCCGCCAGGCCGACCGCGGTCAATCTGGCCTGGGCGGTCAATCGGGTGCGTGCCCGGATCGCCGACGGTGCCGACGCGGTGCTGGCCGAGACCCTCGACATGCTGGCCGAGGACGGTCGCGTCAACCTCGCCGCCGCCACCCACGCCGCCGACCTGGTGCAACACCTCTGCGGTGACCGGCCGCTGCGGCTGCTCACCCACTGCAACACCGGGCGCCTCGCCACCAGCGCGGTCGGCACCGCGATCGGCGCGCTGCGAGTCCTGCACGAACGCGGCGCGGTCGCGGACGTGATCGTCGACGAGACGCGTCCGCTGCTGCAGGGCGCCCGGCTCACCGCGTGGGAACTGGCCGAGGCAGGCATCCCGCACCGGCTGACCATCGACTCCGCCGCCGCGTGGGCGATGGCCACCGGTCAGGTCGATGCGGTGCTGGTCGGCGCCGACCGGATCACCGCCAACGGGGACGTCGCCAACAAGATCGGCACCTTCACCCTCGCGCTGGCCGCCCGTCATCACGGCATCCCGTTCATCGTGGTCGCCCCGGAGTCCACCCGCGATACCGCGATGGCCACCGGAGCGCAGATCGTGGTCGAGCAGCGCGCCGCCGACGAGGTCACCGGGTTCGGCGGAGTCGCGAGCGCGCCCGCCGGGACCGCCGTGTTCAACCCCGCCTTCGACGTGACGCCCACCGATCTCGTGACTGCCGTGGTCACGGAAAACGGTGTGGTCTACCGCAATTCGGACACCTTCGACGCACAGGGCGGCGCGATCGCGGCGACGGCGCGGCAGCTCTACGACCGTGGCTGGATGCCGGGAACCGCGGGCAATATCTCGGTGCGGGCAGGCGACGACGCACTCATTACCGCCAGCGGCCTGTCCAAAGGTGAACTGACCGAACGGGATACGGTGCTCGTCGGCGTGGCCGACACGGTCGCCCGGCCAGGGCAGAGCCGTAAACCGTCCGCGGAGACCAGCATTCACACCGCGGTGTACCGCACCCGCGCGGCGGGAGCGGTCGTGCACGTGCACTCGCCGTTCGCGACCGCCCTGGCGACCACGGCCGCGCGGCCCGGTGACGCGGTGACCACGCTGCGGATCACCGGATACGAGCTGCTCAAGGGCTTCGGCCTCGACGACCCGTCCGCGGTGGACGTGCCGGTATTCCCGAACTGGCCGGATGTCGGGCGCATCGGCGCCGACATCGAGACCTACCTGCGCGAAAACCCCACCGCCCCACCGATTCTGTTCATCACCGGGCACGGCATCACCACCTGGGGTGACACTCTTGCTCAGGCGCGTGACCGCGCCGAATGCCTGGAAGCCCTGTGCGAGTTGATCGCCCGCACCGGACGCACCGACGCCACGCCACTCGAGATCGGATAATCATGACCCTGCTGCAAGTGATGGCCGCCGACAACGCCGCCGATGTCCGCGTGCGCACCACCGACACCGCCGAGATCGGCGCCGAGCTGGCGAAGCACGGCATCGCGTTCTCCCGCTGGGACGTTCTCGCCGACGCCGCGACCACCGACTCCGGCACCCTGCTCGCCCACTACGCCCCGCAGATCACCGAACTCAACGCGTCGGGCCGCTACGAGCACATCGACGTCGCCCGCATCCACCCCGACGACGACAACCCGGAGTGGCCCGCCACCGCGGCGGGCGCGCGCGCCAAGTTCCTCGACGAGCACCGCCACGCCGAGGACGAGGTTCGCTTCTTCGCCGCCGGTCGCGGCTGCTTCTACCTGCACATCGGCGACGCCGTGCTGGCGACCGTCTGCGAAGCGGGCGACCTGCTCTCGGTGCCCGCGGGCACCCTGCACTGGTTCGACATGGGCACTCGGCCCGACTTCATCGCCCTGCGCTTCTTCGAGGAGGCCGACGGCTGGATCGGCGACTTCACCGGCGACAAGATCAGCGCGGGCTTCCCCACGCTGGACGAACTGCTCACCGCGTCGTGACCCGCGCCATCGTCCTCGACATCGAGGGCACGACCAGCCCCACCGACTCGGTCCGCAACGACCTCTACGGGTACACCGAGCAGCGCCTGCCCACCTGGCTGGCCGAGAATGCCTCGGGCACGGCCGAATCCGTGATCACGCAGACCCGTGAACTGGCAGGCGAACCCACCGCAGACACCGACCGGATCGCCGAAATCCTCACCGGCTGGCTGCATTCCGACGTCAAGGCCGAGCCGCTCAAGGCGGCACAGGGCGCGATCTGCGCCCAGGGTTTCCGCGCGGGCGCACTGCACGGACGGTTCTTCGACGACGTGGTGCCCGCACTGTCGGCCTGGCACGAAGCCGGGCTCCCGCTCTACGTGTACTCCTCGGGTTCCGAACGCAACCAACGAGATTGGTTCACCTTCGCCGAGGCAGGCGACCTGTCCGGCCTCATCACCGACCACTTCGACCTCGTCAGCGCGGGCCCGAAGCGGGAATCCACGTCCTACGACGACATCGCCGACCGCATCGGCATCCCCGCGCAGGAGATCCTGTTCCTGTCCGACCATCCGGACGAACTCGACGCCGCGACCGCTGCCGGATGGCAGGTCGTCGGAGTCCATCGCGA
This sequence comes from Nocardia sp. NPDC058497, assembly GCF_042720195.1. Classification (NCBI taxonomy): domain Bacteria; kingdom Bacillati; phylum Actinomycetota; class Actinomycetes; order Mycobacteriales; family Nocardiaceae; genus Nocardia; species Nocardia sp. NPDC058497. Next base: position 6,169 of record NZ_JBHXMY010000221.1, read on the forward strand.
GGGCGAGCCCAATCCGCCGCGGGCACCCCATCGCTGGGTCGAGTCGTTCGCCGACATCGAGGTCGGCGCTCGGGCTTGATGGCCGCGCCGGATCGCGGGACGGCCGCAGCGTCGGGCCGGCCCTCGGGTTCCGACTGCGTCGCCGCGATCGCGGGGATGGCCGTGGTACAGGTCAGCGGCTGTTGTGGGGGCTGTGCTACGAACTGGCAGTCGCGCACCTGTCCGAGCCGTGGCGCCGGCCGCGAGCGAAGATCAATGCGGCCTGCCTCGGCGTCGTCGCGCTCGAGATCGCTATCCTCGGCGGGTTGCGTTTCGGCCCGCTCGGCGTGCTGTTCCCGCTGGTCATCGCGGCGCTGCTGGCACTGCTCGTCTGGCGCGGCACCCAGCACCCATCCGAGACGGTCTTGCGCGTCATCCGCCCCACCGCCGCTCCGGGGGCTACGTTGGCCGCGCAGTTCGGCTCGGACGCGGTCCTCATCGCCGCAGCCACCTACCTGCTCCGGGTGCCGTACACCGCGATCAGCGCGATCGATATCCGCGGATCTGTAGCGGCTTTCGGCTACGGCGAGCTGCCGATCATGCTGCCGAGCGCACTCTTCCCGCCCGAGATCGTGGGGCGGCTGCGCGAGCTGGGTGTGCAGATCGTCGAGCACTGACCCGTCGATTACCCGGCAACCGAAGCGAACTCAGCTCACCTGAGCGCGGACCGCGCCGAGTTTGCCCCGCTGCACGGTGGCGAACACCCGGCGGGCATGGGCGGCGACCGGGCTGGTCGACCAGGGCGCCAGGGTGGTGGTGAACATCAGTTCGCACCAGGACAGGGCCGGGATCTCGCCCGCGGCGAGGGTGGCGATCAGGGACAGTTCGGTGTCGTGACCCAGCCAGGACGCGACCAGCCAGGAGGCGTCGAAGCGGCCGAGGAACTCCTCGGCGTCCTCGGGCGGGCCGTGCGGGGTGTCGACGGTCAGGTGGACGACGGCGGCGACGGCGTGGCGCATCTTGGCGTCCATGCCGACCGCGTCGTGCAGCAGCAGGCCCTCCAGTGCCGAGCGCAGTTCCGTCCAAGGGTCCAGAGCGTTGTCCTGCATGACGAGCCTTTCCTGTGGGTCGGTCTGCGGGTCGAGGCCACCGGTGATCGACCGGAGAGCCGGCGCACCGTGCGGTTCGGTGGGGTCGACGAGTTCGCCGAGCCGGCCAGGGGTCCAGTCGAGCCTGCCGAAGGCGTGGCACCAGTCCAGTGCCGGATTGTCGTCGGTGACAACGAGATCGAGGGCCAGGCCGGCCATCGATGCGGTGCAGGCCAGCGTGACGGCGTCGAGCTCGTCATCGCTGACCGAGAGGTGCAGTGTCGCCTTGCCCGCGCCCGCGTCTTCGCGGGCACGGCCTGCCAGCCAGATCGCGCGCCCTGCCGCGCTCATGGCCGCGGCGGCGCGGTCACCGTGTGGATGATCGACATCGGCGTCGAGAAAGGGGCCGTACCAAATCGCCCTGCCTTCCGCGCCGCACACCGCGAAGGTGTCCGAGAGGCCGTCGCCCGCGGCGGCGAGCCATATGTGTGCGTGGTTTCCGTACTCCGTCACCCTCATCAGTTTCTCCCCGAAATATGCTGATCGAGCCGAACGTCGTTCTCCTACGATCCAATCGCCCATGAACACGGGTGTCCATAGTCTCGATGGAATAGGCACGCCCCCGTGAGGTACATACACTCGCCAGTGAATTCACAGCTCCGGCAGTACACGGGACGGGCGGTCACAACAATGCCCGGCAACCACACGAAATCGGTGTCCCCGCTTGTATCTTTCGAGCATGCCCTACGTGCACTCCGATTCGGTGAACATCCATTTCCGCACCGGTGCCGTCCGCGGTCCCACCGTACTACTCGCCCACGGTTTCCTGATGGACGAATCGATGTTCGATCCGATTCGAACGATATTGGCGCACAACGATATCAACGTCATCGCCTGGGATACCCGTGGCCACGGCCGCACCGGCTACGGCCGTGACCCACGCTTCGACTATTGGGACCTGGCCGAGGACGGGTTGCGCGTGCTCGACGCGGTCGGCGTCGAACGGGCGGTCGTCGGCGGAATGAGCCAGGGCGGATATGCCGCCCTGCGCATGGCGCTGCTCGCGCCGGAGCGGGTCGGCGGATTGGCCCTGCTCGATACCGAGGCGGGCGCGTGCACCAGGGCCGACGAAACCTATTACGAGGAATTCTTCGACGAATGGTGCGGCTCCGGCGAATTGGTTCCGCTGGCCGAAAAGCTCGCTCCCCAATTGATCGGCGGCGACCGCCCGGATATCTGGCGGTGGTGGATCACCCGCTGGCTCACCCACGACCGCGCGGCGATCCAGCCGGCGGCGCGCTGCCTGATCGACCGCGATTCGGTCATCGACCGCCTCGGCGAGATCACCGCGCCCGCGCTCGTGCTGCGCGGCGAGCACGACCACAGCAGCACCGCCGAGAAATGCGCGCGACTGGCGACCGGATTGCCGGGCGCCCGCGGCGTGCGCACGGTGCCCGGCGCGGGTCACGGCTGCGCCCTCACCCATCCGGAGCAGGTCGCCGGCGCTTTGATCGAACTGGTCACCGCGTGCGCACCGCACCTCTCGGCGCCCGGGGGGCGCGGCGGGCCGGGCGCGGCGGCGCGCCGGGCGGGGGGCGGTTTTTGAATATTAATGCGCCGACACATCGGTAAAA
>NZ_JBHXMY010000222.1:0-8849 GCF_042720195.1 Nocardia sp. NPDC058497
CGGGGTGTGGGGCGCTATTTCGCCCCGCCCCCCCCCGCCCCCGCGGGGGCGCTGACGCGGGCGCTCCCCCCCGCGTCCGGGGAACACTGCGCTGAGCGTTCACTCTCCCGCCGTACGGTCGAAATCGGTGCCGTCGGAGCGATTACTGAATGCTCAGCGCATGCACCGAGGCATCGGTGCGACGCCCCACGCCCGGCACCACGCCTCAGCCGAATCGGACACCGCAACCGGCGAACGTCGCCCGGATCAGCAGGGCCGCTTCGGGGCCGATCACGCCGTCGACCAATTCGACATAGCGCGTACAGAATTCGGGGCCGTGCGCCGCTTCGTCGGCAGGTGCGAGGTGGTGGGCGAGTTCGTGCAACACCACCAGCTCGCGCAACGCCCAGGCGATCGCCCCGGTGTGCGGCGGGACGGCAAGCACCGCGTCAGCGGGTTCGTAGTGGGCGGCTGATGCCCCAGCCCGCGCGCGGACCCGGACCGGTAGCCCGGCCCTTTCCCATTGCGCGCGCACCCAATTCAGCGCCAGGACCTTGTCCACGTAGGACTGCACCGACTCGACGGAGGCGAAGCGGCGCTCGACGGGCAGCGTCAGCTGCGAACCGTAGACCTCGACGGTGCGGTGCCCGAACTCCTGCGCCCGGTCGAAGACACCCCGAACCAGCTGCTCCGCGTCATAGACCTTGGCCCGCTGAGTATCTCGATGTTTACGGGAATCACCTGGTGCCACAGCATGCCCCGGCCGCCATCGACAGGCACAGACACCCGCCGTTCCGACCGGCCGCGGCAGCCACTGACGTAGGACACCGCGGAGAAGGTCGCCCAGCTGTCCATCCGGTCGTCCGCGCCCGCGCTACCCAGGTCACGGCCGATGCAGGGACACACAGTCGTGCGGCTTCGCCTGTCCGCCGAGCCTGTTCCGGCGCATCGTCATCGCCGTGCGCTCGCATCAGCCCGTGAGTTTCACCCGCGCGGCAGGCGGCCCGGGCTGTTCGCCGAGCCGGTACCGGCGCAGAGCCGTCAGGTCTCATCGCCCCGTGAGTTTCGCCCGCGCGGCGGGTAATTCCGGCGACGTGCCGAGCCGTGCCGTGCGCCCGGCCCGATCACCCGCGCGGCGCGCTGCCGCGGAATGGCCGGTGGACGTCTGGGGTCCGCGCCAGGTACCGCGCGCCTCCGAGGTGGCGGTGTAGAAGTCGGTGAGGGCTACTTCCTTGTCACGCAGGGCCAGTGCGGTGCCGGTCGATTCGGCCGGCGTCGACTCGGCGACCACCTCGGCCTTCACCTCGGCCAGGCGCGCGCCGACCCGGGCGGCGAAGGCCATCTGGAAGTTCAGCCGCGCGGTCACCCCGGCCACCGGGGCTTCGACCTTGCGGCGCACGGTGCGCCCGAAGCGCTTCTCGGCGACGATCTTGACCACCGTCGCCTCCCGGTACGCACCGGATTTGATGTAGTGATCCGAGGCCCGCACCATCTGGATCAGCAGGCTCGTGTACAGGGCTTCGCAGGCGTCGATGTCGGCGGCGAAACCGTAGGCGTACACCTGGGCGGAACTGCGGGCGACATCGCAGCGCACATCGTTGGCCGTGGCGATCGCGACGAACAGCTGGACGTAGGTGCGCAGCCCCTTTCGACCGGGTTCGCCGATCGGGATGATCCGCTGCACCGGTGTGGACCTGCGCTCACGGTCGGCGACGTGGGAGCGGGCGACCGCGAGATCGATCGAGGATTTCGTGGCCAGCCGCTGGGCCGCGGCGAGGAAAGCCTCGGCCTCGTGTTCGTTGTCGGTGGCCTCGGCCTTGCGCAGCAAACCGCCGATCCGGGTGAGCATCCGGTCGGGCGTCGACGGCGATGGACTGGTCACCCCGTCGAGGGTAGGGCACCCCACCGACGGTGAACTGACGCGAGGACCCGCCACCATGTATGTTGCCTTGTGCACCGCACGGGTGTGCTGCTGCTCACGTCTCGACCCTGGAGTGTCTGCGATGGCCTTGAAGTTTGTCCCGAGAGCGACGATGGCTGCTGCCTCGATTGCGTTGCTTACCGCATCGTTCGCCAGTGCCTGCTCCAGCGACAACGGAGGCAACGCGCTCGACCAGAACCTGACGGGCCGCGGCCCGATCACCTACGTCGAGGGTAAGGACACCACCGAAACCGGTGTGGTCAAGCAGCTCATCGACCGCTGGAACGCCGCGCACCCGAACGAGCAGGTGACGTTCAAGGAGCAGTCGGCCGACGCCAACCAGCAGCACGACGACCTCGCCGAGCACTTCCGCGCCAAGCAGGACGGCTACGACGTCGTCGCCCTCGATGTGCCGTGGACCGCGGAGTTCGCCGCGAAGGGCTGGATCCAGCCGCTCAAGGACACCTTCGCCATCGACACCGCGCCGCTGCTCGCGCCGACCGTCGCCAGCGCCACCTACAACGGCACCCTGTACGCGGCCCCGCGCAACACCAACGGCGGCCTGCTGTACTACCGCAAGGACCTGGTCCCCAACCCGCCGCGCACCTGGACCGAGATGCTCGGCCAGTGCCAGATCGCCCGCGACAACAACATCGGCTGCTACGCCGGTCAGCTCGCCCCCTACGAGGGCCTGACCGTGAACACCTCCGAGGTCATCAACGCCTTCGGCGGCAGCTTCGTCGGCGCCGACGGCAAGACCCCGACCGTGAACAGCCCGGAGTCGAAGGCGGGCCTGAAGGTCCTCGTCGACGCCTACAAGAACGGTGACATCCCCAAGGAAGCCATCACCTTCAAGGAAGGCGAGAGCGCCAGCGCGTTCGAGTCCGGCAAGCTGCTGTTCCTGCGCAACTGGCCGTACCTGTACGCCCAGGCCAACGCCGACACCTCCTCGGTGAAGGACAAGTTCGGCGTCGCCCCGCTGCCCGGCAACACCGGCATCGGCGCCTCGACCCTCGGTGGCTACAACGCCGCGATCAGCGCGTTCTCCAAGAACAAGGCCACCGCGGCCGATTTCGTGCGCTACCTGATCAGCGAAGAAGCCCAGCAGATCATCGCCTCGGGCGCGCTGCCCTCGGTGCGCGCCTCGCTCTACGACGACCCGGCCCTGATCGCGAAGATGCCGTACCTGCCCGCGCTGAAGGAATCCATCGCCAGCGCCGTGCCGCGTCCGGTCACCCCGTTCTATCCCGCGGTGTCGAAGGCCATCCAGGACAACGCCTATGCTGCTCTGAACGGCACGAAGTCCGTCGACGACGCCGTCGCCGGCATGCAAAAGGGCATCGAGACCGCCGGTTCGTAGCGGAGCGCGCAGCGGACCCGACCAGACCGTAGGAGAGTAGTAACGGTGTCGGATCCTTCGGGAGCCAAGCAGCGCGGGCTAGCGCTGGAACTGCGACGATCCGGCAAGGCGTGGCTCTTCGTCACGCCGGTGCTCGTCGCGCTGGCCGTGGTCATCGGATATCCGGTGGTCCAGGCGATCTTCATGTCCTTCCAGAAGGACTCCGGGATCGACCCGGCCACCGGCATGTTCGTCGAAGGTGGCAGCGCCGGGCTGAGCAACTACACGCACTGGCTGCTGCAGCAGTGCAACACGCTCATGGGCACGGTGTCGTGCCCCACCGGCACGCTCGGCTCCCAGTTCTGGTCCGCGGTCGGGGTAACCCTGTTCTTCACGGTGGTGATGGTGTCGCTCGAGGCCCTGCTCGGGCTCGGCATGGCCATCGTGATGGGCAAGACCTTCCGCGGCCGTGCGCTGTTGCGCGCCGCTGTGCTGATCCCGTGGGCGATTCCCACCGCCGTCACCGCGCGGTTGTGGGAGTTCATGTTCCAGTACGACGGTGTCGTGAACCGCGTGCTCGGCACGCACATCCTATGGACCTCGGATATGTGGGCGTCGCGGTTCGCGGTGGTCGTGGCCGACGTGTGGAAGACGACCCCGTTCATGGCGTTGCTGATTCTGGCCGGGCTGCAAGTGATTCCGGCCGATGTGTACGAGGCGGCCAAGGTCGACGGCGCGTCGGCCTGGCAGCGGTTCGTGCACATCACGCTGCCGCTGCTCAAGCCCGCACTGCTGGTTGCCGTCCTGTTCCGCACCATGGATACGCTGCGCATATATGACCTGCCCGCGATCATGACGCTGGGCAACCCCTCGACGAACACCCTGTCGATCCTGGTGGTCGAGCAGGTGCGCCAGGGCCCCAACAGCGCCGCAGCGCTTTCGACGATCACCTTCCTGCTCGTCTTCGCGATCGCGTTCGTGCTGGTGAAGGTGCTGGGCGCCAACGCCGTTCGCACGCAGGAAGAACAGCGGAAGGCGAACTGATGAGTCTCTCGATGACGAAAGAGGCGCCCGTCGAGCGCGCGGAAGCGCCGGTGCAGCCGGTGTCGTGGCGCAAGCGGATCGGCACCGTGCGGATGTACCTCGGTGTGCTGATCGTGCTGGTGTGGGGCCTCGGGCCGTTCTACTGGATGACGGTCGTGGCGTTCCGCGATCAGGCCTACACCTTCGACAGCACGCCGTGGCCGACCCACGTCACGCTGGACAACTTCCGCAACGCCTTCGACACCAGTCGCGGCAACAACTTCGGCCAGGCGCTGCTCAACAGCGTGATCATCGGTTCGGTGACCACCGCGGTCGCGCTGGCGCTCGGCGTGCTCGCCGCGTACGCGCTGGCCCGGATGGCGTTCGCGGGCAAGTACCTGATCTCGGGGCTGATCCTGTCGGCCTCGATGTTCCCCGCGGTCGTGCTGGTGACGCCGCTGTTCCAGCTGTTCACCGATCTGGGCTGGATCGGCGAGTACCAGGCGATGATCATCCCGAACATCTCCTTCGTGCTGCCGATGACGGTCTACATCCTGGCGTCGTTCTTCGCCGAACTGCCCTGGGAGCTGGAAGAAGCCGCGCGGATCGACGGCGCGACCAAGGCGCAGGCGTTCCGGCTGATCATGCTGCCGCTGGCAGCGCCCGCGGTGTTCACCACCGCGATCCTGGCGTTCATCGCCTCGATCAACGAGTATCTGCTGGCCCGGCTGCTGTCCGGGGAGAAGACCAGGCCGGTCACGGTCGCGATCGCCCAGTTCTCGGGCAACGATCCGCTGGTGCAGCCGTACGCGGCGATCATGGCGGCGGGCGTGATCGTCACGGTGCCGCTGGTGATCATGGTGCTGGTGTTCCAGCGCCGCATCATCTCCGGTCTGACCGCCGGTGGTGTGAAGAGCTGATCGGTGCGGGGCGGCGCGTTGGCCGCCCCCACGCGCACCTCCCGGGTTCCGCCGGCCCCGGCGGGTAGAGTCACCTGTCGGTGCAGGTGAGTTCTTCCGTCGCTCCGGAAGGAGATGGTCTTGGCCTCCGAGGGTGGGCGCAGGCGTTCCGATCCGGAAGCGCCGTACTCCTCGATCGCCGGATTCAAGGATCCACTGGGGCGTGATCAGCCACGCAAAGGCGCGGCGCGACGAGCCCAGGCCGCGCAACTGGCCGCCGCCGAACCCCGCACCAGGGGCCAGAAGATCCGGCGGCTGATCACGGCACTGTTCGTGATCTTCGTCTGCCTGCCGGCCCTGCTGTTCGTCGCGATCTACTGGAGCTCGGAGATCCCCGAGCCCGCCGAGGTCGCCGTCGAACAGCCCGCCACCGTGCTGGCCGCCGACGGCACTACCGTGCTGACGAAATTCATTCCGCCGAAAGGCAATCGGATCCCGATCCCGCTGACCGACGTGCCGCTGCCCGTGCGTGAGGCCGTGCTCGCCGCCGAGGATCGCAATTTCTACACCAACCCCGGCTATTCGACGAGCGGGTTCCTGCGGGCCGCCCGCGACAATCTGCTCGGCCACGACAACGCCGGTGGCGGTTCGACGATCACCCAGCAGTACGTGAAGAACGCCTTCCTCTCCTCCGAGCGGACCGTCACCCGCAAGATGCGCGAGCTGATCATCGCGGCGAAGATGGCGCGGCAGTGGAGCAAGGACGAGATCCTGGCCGCCTACCTCAACACGATCTACTACGGTCGCGGGGCATACGGCATCGCCGCCGCGGCCAAGGCGTATTTCGACAAGCCGGTGCCGGAGCTGACCCTGGCCGAAGGGGCCGTGCTCGCCGCGGTGATCCGCTCGCCCTCGGTGCTCGACCCGGAGAATCACCTCGACCAGCTGAAAGCGCGCTGGCGGTACGTGCTCGACGGCATGATCGAGATGAAGGTGCTCGCCCCCGGCGACCGCGACGCGACGGTATTCCCGTCGATCATCCCGCTCCCCGATATCCCGGCCGAACCGATGACGCTCGGGCCCGAAGGCCATATCCGCACCCAGGTGCTGCGCGAGCTGCGCGCGGCGGGCCTGACCGACGCCGACATCAACACGGGCGCACTGCAGATCACCACGACCATCGACCCGGTCGCGCAGGCAGGCGCCGTCGACACCGTGCGTCAGCGGCTGGAGTGGCAGCCGCCGGAACTGCGCGCCGCGGTGGTCTCGATCGATCCGCGCAGCGGCGCGGTGCGCGCCTACTACGGCGGTGAGAACGGCGCCGGCTTCGATTTCGCGCAGGCGCCGCTGCAAACTGGTTCGTCGTTCAAGGTTTTCGCGCTCGTCGCGGCCCAGCGGCAGGGCATTCCGACGACCAGGGCGATCGACAGCTCGCCGGTGGTCGACCGCGGTACCACGATCACCAATGTCGAGGGCGATTCCTGTGGACGCTGCGCGCTCACCGAGGCGCTCAAACGCTCACTGAACACCAGCTTCTACCGCCTCACCATGACGATGGCCGACGGCCCGCGCTCGGTCGCCGAGGCCGCGCACCTGGCCGGCATCCCCGAGTACATCCCCGGCCTGGAGGACCGAACCCTCACCGAGGCAGGCGATCCCCCGCTCAACGGGATCGTGCTCGGGCAGTATCTGGTGCGCCCGCTCGACATGGCCTCGGCGTACGCGACCCTGGCCGCGTCCGGCGTGTACCACCAGCCGTACTTCGTGCAGCGGGTGAGCACCGGCGACGGGCGGGTGCTGCTCGACCGTGGCGCACCGGAAGACCGGGTGGGCGTTCAGCTTCCGGAGCCCGAGCAGCGGATCATCGCGAGCATCGCCGACGCCACCACCCAGGCCATGATGCCGATCGCCAACTACTCCAACGGGCACGGCCTGGCCGAGGGCAGGCCGTCGGCCGCCAAGACCGGCACCACCCAGCTCGGCGAGAGCAAGGACAACAAGGACGCCTGGATGATCGGCTACACGCCGTCGCTGTCGACGGCGGTGTGGGTCGGCACCGAGCAGCCGCAGCCGTTGCGCAGCGGGCGCGGCGGCGCGATCTGGGGATCCGGCCTGCCCTCCGACATCTGGAAGCAGGTGATGGACACCGCGCTGGCGGACACGCCGGTCGAGCAGTTCCCCACGCCCGCGCTGCCCGGCCGCGGCGGTTCGCTGGTGCCGGCCCCCGCCCCCGCAGCGCCGGGCGGTGGCAGTCCCTACGACATCCTCAACCCGCCGACGCGCGCGCCGCGCACCCCGGTGCCGGATCTCATCACCCCGCCGACCGCCACGTCACGCGACCCGGCGCCGGAGCTCATCAGCCCGCCGACCACCTCGTCACGCAATCCGGCGCCGCTGATCATCATCCCGCCCGCGCCACGCCCGTCCTCGGCACCTGGCGAATTGTTCCCCGGGCTCGGCGGCGGCGACGGTGGATAGATCACGGATTGGCCACCCGGACCCCACGCCCCCACGGACATGGCAACATCGTTGGCCAGAGCGCGAACCAGCCCGACCAGTCGGCACCGCCGGTTTGCCGCGACGCCACCGCGCGTCGAACGATCCCGGCGCGAAACCTGTCATATCCATGCGGAAAGATATGCGCTCGAGCGACGACGAGACTAGACATAGGGGCTACGCAGGTGGATTTCAATGTCGTTGACCGTCCCGAGACGCTGATCGCGGGCACTGTGCTCCGCAGTCCGGCGCTCGCCGTGGAGGGGCCGCGCCGCGCCAAGGTGGTGGAGGCGTGGCAGCACCTGCTGGCGAGACCGCAGTTACCGGGGCCGATCGCGACGGGGTACGTCGATTTCGCGACGGAAATCAACTCCTACCTGACCCACATCGTCGGCTACGAGTGCAAGACCCTCGCCGATCTGCAGGTCGGTGACGTGCTCGCGCGCATCCCGGCAGGCCGCTACGCCCGCTTCGTCGCCAGCGGCGAGCGCCGCGGCGACACCATCGTCGCGCTGTGGCGCCAGATCTGGGACGCCGAGGCCGCCGACGAGTTCGAGCGGGCGTACTCCGGCGACTACGAGCAGTATCCGGACGAGCGCACGGTCGAGATCTTCGTTTCGCTGATCGACGAGAAGGGCGGCGAATAGCCATGACTGTCGACTTCGAGATCGTCACCCTCTCCGACGGGCTGATCGCGGGACTCACCGTGCCGCTGGCCGGTCGCGAGGTGACCGCCCGCGACCTCGACCTGGTGAACTTCACCTGGGACCGGTACCTATCCAGGGAGAAGACGGTTCCCCGCGCGGCAGCCTACATCGGCCAGAACGACCATGCGGTCGCGGTTCTCGGCTACGAGGTCGGCGGGCTCGACGACATCGACTCCGGTGATGTGCTGACTCGCATCCCCGCGGGTCGCTATGCCAAGTTCGTCGTCTCCGACAAGCCGTACGACCTGCTGCGTACCGCGTGGGCCCAGGTCATCAAGGCCGAGAGCGCGGGCACCATCACCCGCTCGCACACGGCGGAGCTCGAGCGGTACACAGGCCCGACGAGTGTCGAGGTGTACGTCTCGCTGGATTGAGTACACGAGAAAGGCCGGGCTATACGGAAACACCGGGCGGTTTCAAGGGGTCGTCGCAACACCGATGGTTAAACGGTAAGTAGATCACGCAGACGCTCGGCTGGGGTATCC
>NZ_JBHXMY010000223.1:0-8848 GCF_042720195.1 Nocardia sp. NPDC058497
GATCCCCCCCCGCCCGCGCCGAGCGCCGCACCCGAGAAGTGCCGCGCCGGGGCGGCCAGGACCCCGACCGTCCCGGTCTGCTCGACACCCCCGCCCGGGTGGCCCGCGCCTACCGGGAGATGTTCGCCGGGCTCTACACCGAGCCCGACGAGGTGCTGGCGACGACCTTCGACGAGGGCCATCAGGAACTCGTACTTGTCCGCGACATCCCGATGTACTCCACCTGCGAGCACCACCTGGTGTCGTTCCACGGCGTCGCGCATGTCGGGTACATCCCCGGCACGCACGGCCGGGTGACCGGGCTGTCCAAGCTGGCCCGCGTCGTCGACCTCTACGCCAAGCGTCCGCAGGTGCAGGAGCGGCTGACCAGCCAGATCGCCGACGCGGTGATGCGCAGGCTCGACCCGCGCGGCGCGATCGTGGTGATCGAGGCCGAGCATCTGTGCATGGCGATGCGCGGCATCCGCAAGCCCGGCGCGAGCACAACCACCTCGGCGGTGCGCGGCCTGTTGCAGACCAATGCCGCCTCGCGAGCCGAGGCGCTGGACCTGATCCTGCGCAAATGAGCGAGCCCCTCGTGACCGCGCGCAACGGCCGCTCGTGTGTGGTCATGGGTGTGGTGAACGTGACCGGGGATTCGTTCTCCGACGGTGGTCGCTATCTCGACCCCGAGCTCGCGATCGCGCACGGTATCGCGCTCTACGAGGCGGGCGCCGACATCGTCGATGTCGGCGGTGAGTCGACCAGGCCGGGTGCCGATCGGGTCGACCCGGCCACCGAGGCGGCCCGGGTCACCCCGGTGATCCGCGGACTGGTCGCCGCCGGAGTGCCGACCAGTGTCGACACCATGCGCGCCGAGGTCGCCGAGGCGGCGCTGGGCGCCGGTGTCTCGGTGATCAACGACGTCTCCGGCGGTCGCGCCGACCCGAACATGGTGAAGGTCGTCGCCGAGTCCGGTGTGCCCTGGATCCTCATGCACTGGCGGGCGGGCGCCGACTACCGGCACACCGGCCCGGCCGACCACTACGACGACGTCGTCGCCGAGGTGCGCGCCGAACTCGCCGCACAGGTCGACCTGGCCGTCGCCGCCGGAGTCGACCAGGACCGGCTTATTCTCGATCCCGGCCTCGGCTTCGCCAAGAACGCCGAGCACAACTGGGAACTGCTAGGCGCGCTGCCGGAACTGGTCGCGGGCGGTCTGCCGATCCTGATCGGCGCCTCGAGGAAACGTTTCCTCGGCGCACTGCTGGCCGACGAGTCCGGCCCGCGTCCGCCGGACGGCAGGGAGACAGCCACCGCCGCGGTCTCGGCGATCGCCGCCAGCCAAGGTGCGTGGGGTGTCCGGGTGCACGACGTGCGTGCCTCCCTGGACGCGATCGCCGTCGTCGACGCGTGGCGCCGAGCCACCGCCGCCCGAGGAGTCACCCGATGAGCTCACCGCTGCTGCCCCCGCCCGCCGGCCGGTCCGCGACCTCGCGGATCGAACTGCGCGGGCTGCGCGTGTTCGGCAGGCACGGCGTGTTCGACTTCGAGCGCCGCGACGGCCAGGAGTTCGTCGTCGACCTGACGGTGTGGGTCGATTTCGCCGCGGCCGCCGCCTCCGACGACCTGGCCGACACCGTGGACTACGGCGCCCTGGCCGAGCGCGCGGTGCGCATTGTGGCCGGTCCGCCGCGCGATCTGATCGAGACGGTGGTCTCCGAGATCGCCGACGACGTGATGACCGACCCGCGGATCGAGGCGGTCGAGGTGGTCGTGCACAAGCCGTCGGCGCCGATCCCGCACACCTTCGCCGACGTCCGCGTGGTGGCCACCCGCTACCGCACGGTGGACCCGGGGCCGCGCCGATGACGCGCGCCGTCCTGTCGATCGGCTCGAACCTGGGCGACCGGCTCGCGCACCTGCGCCGTGTGGTCGACGCGCTGGGCGAGCGGGTGCTCGCGGTCTCGCCGGTCTACACGACCGCCCCGTGGGGCGGCGTCGACCAGGACGACTATCTCAATGCCGTTGTCGTGGCCGAGGATCCGGCCTTCGACGACTACGCCTGGCTGCGCGTCGGCCAGGAGCTGGAGCAGGCGGCGGGCCGGGTCCGCGAGGTGCGGTGGGGTGCGCGCACACTCGATGTCGACGTGGTGACATGCACCGACGCCACCGGCGCCGCCATTGCCCGCGCCGCCGATCCCGCGCTGATCCTGCCCCATCCCCAGGCGCACAACCGGGCCTTCGTCCTGGTCCCGTGGCTCGACGTCGACCCGTCGGCGCAACTGCGGCTCGACGGCGCCGACGTGCCGATCGCCGAATTGCTCGCCGGTCTCGACCCGGCCGAGCGCGCAGGCGTGGTGCGCACCGATCTCGTATTGCGGGACGAGCGCCCGTGCTGAAACCGACCCGGGTCCTCGATCTCGCGCTGAACGTGGTGGTCGCCGCGGCGATCGCCTGGGTCGCCACGCGTTTCGCGTATTCGACCTTCCCGTCGATCTCGGTGGCGGCGGGCGCCTCGCTGCTGCCGGTCGCCGCGATCGAGGCGGCGCTCGGCTATGTCATCAAGGCCAAGATCGCCGACGAGAAGATCGGCGACGGGCCCAACGAACTGCATCCGATCAATGTGGCGCGCGCGGTCGCCCTGGCGAAGGCCTCGCTGCAGGTCGGTTCGCTGGCGGCGGGTGTGTGGCTGGGATTCCTGCTGTGGGTATTCCCACAGCGCGGCACCGTGACGGCGGCCGCGGCGGATTCGCCGGGCGCCGTGGTCGGTGTGCTGGCTGGTTCCGCCCTGGTTGCTGCGGCTTTGTGGCTGGAGTACTGCTGCCGGGCGCCGGAGGAACCGCCCGAAGAACCCGCTACCACCTAGCAATTTGCGAATGGAATCACCGCGCGGTTTGGTGGGCCGACCAGCATATTCCGGCTACCCTGGCCCACATGGTTTCACCCTCCCGTAGCACTCCGCCCCGTCGACGGCGGGACGACGCGGGAAAGCTCTTCATCGGCGTGCTCATCCTGCTCGGTCTGACGGCAAGTGTTTTCCTGATCTTCAGCGAGAACGTCCACTATGTACGAGTAGGCCTGGTAGCGGCGTTGTGGGCGGCCGTGATCGGCGCGCTCGCGGCCACCCGGTATCGCAAAGATTCCGCGGTCGACAAGGCCAAGGTGCGCGACCTCCAGACGGTGTACGAGTTGCAGCTCGAACGTGAGATCAACGCGCGCCGTGAGTACGAGATGGGCATCGAGGCGCGGGTGCGCGCCGAAGTCGGCGCCGACGCCTCCGAGATCGCCGCCCTGCGTGCCGAACTCACCCTGCTGCGCCAGAACCTGCAGGTCCTGTTCGATGGCGCGCTCCCCGACGAGCAGCTGGCCCTGCAGGCCGACGCGGTCCGCATCGACGCCCTGCCCGCCGGCGGGTTCGACGCCTTCGACGACGCCGACCACGATTTCGCCGATAGCCCAGTGGATGCCAACGCCGCCTGGTTCGGCCCTTGGCAGCAACCCCCCAGCGCACTGAAACCGGTCTTCATGCAACCGGTCTCGGCCAATTTCGCCGACCCCTACGACGACCCGGTCACCGCCGAAACGTCCGCGGTCCAGCTCGACGACTACGCCGAAGCCCAGCAGGCCGAAGCCGCCGCCGCGCAACCCGCCGAGCCGGCGCCGGCCAACGGGAAGACCCCGCCGCCGCGCCTGTCGGCCCCGCACACCAGGAAGATCGACGACTTGGGCGCGACGGCCGCCCCCGCCACCGACGGCGCATCCGCCCCGGAGCCCGCCACCAACGACGGCGCGCCCGCCCAGACCGTCACTCCGGAACCCGTCGGCAACGGCACCGCCGAGCCATCTGCTGATGTCACCCCGGAACCCGCGCCCACCGCCCCCGCCACCCTGTCCGAGCCCTCCAACGGCGCAACTAAGGCCCCGGCCACACCCAAGCCTGCATCCAACCCCGCCCCGGCCGTCGGCACCAGCTCCCGTCGCCGCCGTCGCGCTGAGGAAGAAGGGGCCCCTCGCCTTTCTGTGGCCGATATCATGGCGAACCTCGAGTCGGAGTCCAGCACTCGTTCGTGAAACTCGGTCGAGCGGCGCGGCCCATGCCGGATCAGTGCGGTGACCAGTGATTTCGTGATGTACATGGGTAACTCGTCGGGTACGGGCAACCGTGACCCGACGCTGTCACCGCCGTCCGCCAACGCAAGGCAACCCCGTATCTGAGTCTGGCCAAGAGTCGCGGGGAGGCGGAACAAGCTATCCTCGATCGGTAACGTCCGGTACCCGCACTGCGGGACTGGAACGCAAATCGAGAGGACAATGTTGACCTCGAGAAGTGTCAATTCCGATGGCGCGAACGTGGGTGTCGACCCTGCGCCCGCACGACTGACGGTGGGAATCGTCTCGGCGGGACGGGTGGGTTCGGCTCTGGGTGTCGCGCTCGAGCGAGCCGGTCACGTGGTGTTCGGTGTCGCCGCGATCTCCGATGCCTCGGTGCACCGGGCGCGGACGCGGCTGCCCGACTCCCAGATCCTGCCGGTCGAGCAGATCGCCCAGCGCAGTGAACTGTTGCTGCTCGCGGTCCCCGACGCCGAGCTGGCCGGCCTGGTCCGTGGCCTGGCGAGCGCGAACGTCGTCCGCCCCGGCACGATCGTGGTGCACACCTCCGGCGCGAACGGTGTCGGCGTGCTCGCGCCGCTGACCGAGCAGGGCGCGCTCGGCCTCGCCATCCACCCCGCGATGACCTTCACCGGCCACGACGAGGACATCGACCGTCTCGCCAACGCCTGCTTCGGCATCACCGCCGCCGACGAGGTCGGGTACGCGATCGGCCAGGCGCTGGTCATCGAGATGGGTGGCGAACCGGTCAAGGTGCCCGAGGATCAGCGCACGCTGTACCACGCCGCCCTCGCCCACGGCGCGAATCACCTGGTCACGGTCATCGTCGACGCGGTCACCGCGCTGCGTGCCGCCCTGGCGGGCCCCGGCCTGCTCGGTCAGCCGGTGATCGACGACCAGCCCAACGGCCTGCCCGAACGTCTGCTCGCCCCGCTCGTCTCGGCCGCGCTCGACAACGCGCTGCGCCGCGGCGGCGCAGCGCTGACCGGCCCGGTGGCCCGCGGTGACGTCGACGCGGTCGCCGCGCATCTGACCGCACTGGAGTCGCTGGACAAGCGCCTGGCCGCGTCCTACCGCGCGATGTCGCTGCGCACCGCCGAACTCGCCAAGACCAATCCGGCCCTGCTGGACCTGCTCGCCAAGGAAGGCCACTGATGGAACCCAGAGAAGTGCACCACCACCAGGGCGGCCCGCGGGCGACCGGCGCGTACAAGCCCGGCGTGCTGACCGTCCACCACGATCCCGAGGTGCTCGACACGGTGACCAAGGCGCTGCGCGGCGCCGGTCGCACGGTCGGTTTCGTGCCGACGATGGGCGCGCTGCACGAGGGCCATCTGCAGCTGATCCGCCAGGCCAAGCTGACCAATCAGGTCGTGGTCGTCTCGATCTTCGTCAACCCGCTGCAGTTCGGCGCCAACGAGGATCTCGACGCCTACCCGCGCACCCTGGACGCCGATCTCGAACTGCTCCGGCACGAGGGCGTCGACCTGGTATTCGCGCCGACCGTCTCCGACATGTACCCCGACGGCCCGCGCACCACCGTGCTGCCCGGTCCGCTCGGCGCCGAGCTCGAGGGTGGCAGCAGGCCGACGCATTTCGCCGGCATGCTCACCGTCGTCGCGAAGCTGCTCAATATCGCGCACGCCTCCGAGGCGTACTTCGGCGAGAAGGACTACCAGCAGCTCACGCTGATCCGGCAGATGGTCCGCGACCTGAACATGGACGTCAAGATCGTCGCCTACCCGACGGTCCGCGAGCCCGACGGTCTTGCCCTGTCCTCGCGCAACCGCTACCTCGACGCCGCCCAGCGGGAAGCGGCGCTGGGCCTGTCGGCCGCGCTGGCCGCGGGCAGGCACGCCGCCGGTCTCGGCCCCGACGCGGTCGTGCGGGCGGCGCGCGGCGTGCTCGACGCGGTCGACGGCATCCAGATCGACTACCTCGAACTGCGTGACAGCAACCTGGGCCCCGCACCCACCGCGGGCAATGCCCGGCTCCTCGTCGCGGCCAAGGTCGGCGAGACCCGCCTGATCGACAATGCCCCGATTGTCCTCGGCGCCCAGCTCGACGGGCACCCCGACGCGAACTCCCTGCCTGCCTCGCAGGCGCACTGAGAAAGGCGACGACGATGTTGCGCACCATGATGAAGTCGAAGATCCACCGTGCCACGGTGACCCATGCCGACCTGCACTATGTGGGTTCGGTGACCGTCGACCAGGATCTGCTCGACGCCGCCGATCTGCTCGAGGGCGAGCAGGTCTGCATCGTCGACATCGACAACGGCGCCCGCCTCGAGACCTACGTGATCGCGGGTGAGCGCGGTTCGGGCGTGATCGGGATCAACGGCGCCGCCGCCCATCTCGTGCACCCCGGCGACCTGGTCATCCTCATCGCCTACGGCCAGATGGACGAGCAGGAACTGCGCGACTACGACCCCAAGGTGGTCTTCGTCGACGACCGCAACCGCCCCGTCGAGCTCGGTTCGGACCCGGCGCACGCGCCCGAGGGTTCCGGCCTGACCTCCCCGCGCTCCCTGTCGTTCGCCTGAACGCGGCGGGGGGACTGCGATGCTGCTGACGATCGACGTCCGCAACACCGGAATCGAACTCGGCCTGTTCACCGGCAGCGGCGAGCACGCGAAACTGGTGCGGCACTGGCGTATCCACACCAATCCGCTGCTCACCGCCGACGAGTTCGCCATGCAGGTGCGTGGCCTGGTCGGTGACGAGATCGACCAGGTGGTCGGCGTCTCGGCGTTGTCGACGGTGCCGCCGGTGCTGCGCGAGCTGCGCACGATGCTCGCGCGCTACTGGGCGCATGTGCCGCACGTGCTGGTGGAACCCGGTGTGCGGACCGGTATCCCGCTGCTGGTGGACAACCCGAAGGAAGTCGGCGCCGACCGCATCGTCAACTGCCTTGCCGCGTTCCGTCACTTCGGCGGTCCCGCGATCGTTGTCGATTTCGGCACCGCGATCTGCGTCGACCTGGTCTCGGCCAAGGGCGAGTTCCTCGGCGGCGTGATCGCGCCCGGCGTGGAGATCTCCACGGAGGCGCTGGTCGAGCGCAGCGCGCTGCGCCGCGTCGAGCTCACCCGCCCGCGCTCGGTGCTCGGCAAGAACAGCATGGAGTGCATGCAGTCCGGCGCCGTGTTCGGTTTCGCCGGCCTGGTCGACGGGCTGATCGACCGGATTCGCGACGAGTTCGACGCGTTCTCCGGCACCGATGTCACCGTCGTCGCCACCGGTGCGGGCGCGCCGCTGATCGTCCCGGAATCGGAGACCATCGATCAGCACGAACCGCATCTGACGCTGACGGGCCTGCGCCACGTCTACGAGCGCAACAAGAAGTGACTGTGGTGCAGGTCATTTTCGCCGAAGCGCGCGTCAACTGCTAAACTCTCGCTCATGTTCTTCCGTGTGAGCACCCAGGAGTGTTGTCGAGGCTGACCTGCCTCGACCGTTCGAGGCTGACGTTTTCCCCTCGACCGATTCACACCTCCTGGAGATTCGCTCATGCGTTCTTCTGTCCTTTCCCTTTCGTCCGCGCGCGACGGCTATTCGGCGACACCCCCGCTCGACCGGGCGGTGGCTTCGGCGTTGCCGACCCGATTACGGCCCGCTGACCTGCTGCGACTCACCGACGAAGGCGCCGAAGACGTCCTCGCCGGCCGCTACGACCACCTGCTGCCCGCCGACGGCGTCTGGCCGGCGGAACAGCGCTGGGCGACCCGGCTGATCGCCGACGACGAGGTCGATGTCTGGCTGATCAGCTGGACGCCCGGAAAATCCACCGAATTGCACGATCACGCCGGTTCCCTCGGCGCGCTCACCGTGCTCAGCGGCGCGCTCTCGGAATTCCGCTGGAATGGTTCGGAGTTGCGCAGGCGCACGCTCGCCGCCGGCGATCAGGCCTCGTTCCCGATCGGCTGGGTCCACGATGTGGTGCGCGCGCCCGCCGCCGCCGAATCCGTCGGCCCGCTCGATCCCACGCTGAGCGTGCACGCCTATTCCCCGCCGTTGTCGGCGATGTCCTATTACGAGGTGACCGGTCACGGCACCTTGCGGCGAACCAAAACCGTCCTCACCGACCAGCCCGAAGGTGACCTGTGATGAGTCGTTTGACGATTGATCAGATGCTCGAGAACGCCCGCGCCGACCTACGCAGGCTCTACGTCTACGACCTGCCGTCGGCATTGGCCAGGGGCGCGATTCTGGTCGACATCCGCCCGGCCGCGCAGCGTGTCAGTGAGGGTTCGCTGCCCGGCGCGCTGGTCATCGAACGCAATGTCCTGGAATGGCGCCTCGATCCGACGTCGTCGGCCCGTTTGGCACTGGCCGCCGACCACGACGTGGAATGGATCATCTTCTGCTCGGAGGGCTACACCTCGAGTTTGGCCGCGGCCTCGTTGCAGCAGTTGGGTTTGCACCGGGCGACCGACCTGATCGGCGGGTATCAGGCGCTGAAGTCGGCCGGCCTGTTGACCGTCGCGGTCGGCGCCCCGCACTTCGCCCGCGAGGTGAAATCGCTTGCCGCACTATGAATGAACACGTGATTCGTGAGCTTCCTCACTGATCAAGGAGTGCCCAACCACGCTGCCCAACCAGCCGTAGTGGTGCGCTGAATAATCGAAAGTTGCTCACTGATCTAGTGAGGACATGGGTAACTCCCCGACCACCTCCCACCTGCCGCGTGCATGAGTTGATACCGAGATCTGCCGGAAAACCTTGCGGACGGCACGCTGAATTCAGGGGATGCGGAA
>NZ_JBHXMY010000224.1:0-8835 GCF_042720195.1 Nocardia sp. NPDC058497
ACCCTGACCCGCTTCGCCCGCTTCGAGGTCGGCCAGGCCTGATCCGCCTGAACGAGAGCCCCTCGGGAGCAGCGTCCGTCTGCCCCCGAGGGGCTCTTGCCGATTCCTGACGGCACCTGCCCCTGGTTCCGGGGTCTCCGCGTCGCGCAAGGGGGTCTTGTGCGGTGGCGGGAACCGGATAAGGCAGGATGGATGCCGCTCAGTGCGGCCGATTCGCGTGCCCGCAGTTCGACCGATCTCAACCTCGCCGAAGGAGACGAACACCCATGACCGACCCGGGTAACGACCGCCCTGGATACAACCGGGTGCTGCTCAAGCTGGGTGGGGAGATGTTCGGTGGCGGCGGGGTCGGTCTCGACCCCGATGTCGTGCAGACCGTGGCCGAGCAGATCGCCGAGATCGTCGAGACCGGCGTGCAGGTGGCCGTGGTGATCGGTGGCGGCAACTTCTTCCGCGGCGCCGAGCTGGAGGAGCGCGGCATGGAACGCGCCCGCTCGGACTACATGGGCATGCTCGGCACCGTGATGAACAGCCTTGCGCTCCAGGACTTCCTGCAGCAGCAGGGGGTGGACACGCGCGTGCAGACCGCCATCACGATGGGTCAGGTCGCCGAGCCGTACCTCCCGCTGCGCGCCAAGCGGCACCTCGAGAAGGGCCGCGTCGTGATCTTCGGTGCGGGCATGGGCATGCCCTACTTCTCCACCGACACCACCGCCGCCCAGCGCGCGCTCGAGATCGGCGCCGACGTGGTGCTGATGGCCAAGGCGGTCGACGGCGTGTTCGACGCCGACCCCCGCGTGGAGAAGAACGCGAGCATGTACACCGAGATCACGTACAAGGAAGTGCTCGAGAAGGGCCTGAAGGTGGCAGATGCCACGTGCTTCAGTCTCTGCATGGACAACCAGATGCCGATTCTGGTGTTCAATCTGTTGACCAAGGGCAATATTGCCCGCGCAGTCGCCGGTGAACACATCGGCACCTTGGTTCGGTCCTGATCCCGCAACCGCGGATGATGACGATGACGACGCTGTGGAGGAACCGGTCGTGATTGATGAAGCGCTCTTCGATGCCGAGGAGAAGATGGAGAAGGCCGTCTCGGTGGCGAAGGACGACCTCGGAACCATCCGCACCGGCCGCGCCAACCCGGGCATGTTCGCCCGTGTCGTGGTCGAGTACTACGGTTCGCTGACGCCGATCACCCAGATCTCGAGCATCACGGTGCCGGAGCCGCGCATGGTGGTGATCAAGCCCTACGAGCAGAGCCAGCTCGGCCCGATCGAGAACGCGATCCGCAACTCCGATCTGGGCGTGAACCCGACCAACAACGGTGACATCCTGCGCATCACGGTGCCGCAGCTCACCGAGGAGCGTCGTCGCGAGATGGTCAAGATGGCCAAGGGCAAGGGTGAGGACGCCAAGGTCTCGATTCGTAACGTCCGTCGCAAGACGATGGACGAACTCGGCCGGATCCAGAAGGATGGCGAGGCGGGTGAGGATGAGGTCGGGCGCGCCGAGAAGGAGCTCGACAAGACCACCGCCAAGTACGTGGGCCAGATCGATGAGCTGGTCAAGCACAAGGAAGCCGAACTGCTCGAGGTCTGAGCGCAGATCTCGCCAGTCCCGCTCGTGCGGGGGATGAACGGAACGACGAGTTGAGCGACGGGACAATCGTGGCCGAAGACGCCGCCGCCACCGGAGCGGCACCGGAGCCGACACCGGACCAGGTCGACACGACCGGCGTGGCGACGCCGGCACCGGCCGACGACGCGCCTGCCGAGCCGCAGGCGCCCACGTCGCGCGCGGGCCGCAACCTGCCCGCCGCGCTGGCGGTCGGGCTCGGCCTCGGCCTGTCGCTGATCGCGATCCTGCTGTTCGTCCCCAAGGTGTTCATCGGGGTGGTCGGCGTCGCGGTGGCCGTGGCGACCTGGGAGGTCGCCAAGCGGCTGCGTGAGGCCGACGTCCTGGTGCCGCGGATCCCGCTGCTGGTCGGTGGCCAGGCGGTGTTCTGGCTGGGCTGGCCGTGGGGCGCCCAGGGCGTGGTCGGCGCGTTCGCCGCGACGGCGCTGGTCTGCATGGTGTGGCGGCTGTTCGACCACGGGCTGAGTACCGCGCCCAAGAACTTCCTGCGCGACACCGCGATCACGTTGTTCACGCTCACCTGGATTCCGCTGCTCGCCGCGTTCTCGACGCTGCTGCTGCTCGAACCCGACGGCAACCTGCGGGTGCTGACGTTCATGATCCTGGTCGTCTGCTCCGATGTCGGCGGCTATGTCGCCGGCGTGCTGTTCGGCAGGCATCCGATGGTGCCCGCGATCAGCCCCAAGAAGTCGTGGGAGGGGTTCTGCGGTTCGCTGGTGTTCAGCGTGATCGGTGGTCTGCTGACCGTCACCCTGCTGCTCGAGGCGAACTCGATGATCGGTGTGGTGCTCGGTGTCGGCCTGGTGGTCGTGGCCACCTGCGGCGATCTGATCGAGTCGCAGATCAAGCGGGAACTGGGCATCAAGGACATGGGCACGATGCTGCCCGGTCACGGCGGCATCATGGACCGCCTCGACTCGATGCTGCCCTCGGCCTTCGTGTCGTGGCTGGTGCTCAGCGCGCTGCTGTAGCGCGCCGGGTCAGGGCTTCTTGGCGGCGTGCCGTAGCTGCAGGATGCGCACGCCACCGACCAGGCCCATCACCAGCGCGCCCGCGATCACCGACAGCAGCACGGTGATGCCGATCGGTAGCGAGAAGTGCCAGAACAGCAGGTCGACCGTGGCCTTTTCGAGGTTCTGGATGATGAAGATCAGCACGATGATGCCGATGATCGCGGCCGCGATCAGGGCGATCCAGGTGTAGCCGGTTTTCGAACCGTGGACCCCGGGCGGCGTGGCGCGTCTGGTGGGCACCCGTTCGTCCCGGCGATGCTTGGCCTCGGTGGGCTCGATCGCCGGTGCCGGAGGCTCGTGCTCGGCCGGTGACGCCCCTGATTCGGCATTGGTGGACATGTTTCGATCATTGCCGACAGCTATCACCCGCGCACGCATCTTCTCGATAACGGCGTTCGGCGTGGCGGCCCGGCGGCCGGGCCCGCTGCCTCGTTTGGGACAATGGTCGAATTATGGCCACCTCCCTGCCCCTCGTGTTCGATGCCCCGCGTCGCGGTATGCCGCCGCGCCACCTCGCCGATCTCGACGCGGACGAACGCAAGGTCGCGGTGCAGGAGCTGGGATTGCCGAAGTTCCGGGCCGATCAGCTGGCCCGCCAGTACTACGGCAGGCTGCAGGCCGACCCGGCACAGATGACCGATCTGCCCGCCGATGTGCGCGACAAGGTCGGCGAGACACTGTTCCCGCCGCTGCTGTCGGTGGTCCGCCATCTCGCCTGCGACGAGGGCGACACCCGCAAGACGCTCTGGCGTGCCCACGACGGCACCCTGCTCGAGAGCGTGCTCATGCGCTACCCCGACCGCAATACACTCTGCATCTCGAGCCAGGCGGGCTGCGGCATGGCGTGCCCGTTCTGCGCGACCGGCCAGGCAGGCCTGAACCGCAATCTGTCGACCGCCGAGATCGTCGACCAGGTGCGTGCCGCCGCCGCCTCGCTGCGCGACGGTGAGGTGCACGGTGGTCCCGGCCGGCTGTCCAACATCGTGTTCATGGGGATGGGCGAGCCGCTGGCCAACTACAAGCGGGTGGTGAACGCGGTCCGCCGGATCACCTCGCCCGCGCCCGACGGCCTCGGTATCTCGCAGCGTTCGGTGACGGTGTCCACCGTCGGCCTCGCGCCCGCGATCCGCAAGCTGGCCGACGAGGACATGTCGGTGCGGCTCGCTGTCTCGCTGCACACGCCCGACGACGAACTGCGCGACACCCTGGTGCCGGTGAACAATCGCTGGTCGATCGCCGAGGTGCTCGATGCCGCCCGGTACTACGCGGACAAGTCCGGGCGCCGGGTGTCGATCGAGTACGCGCTGATTCGCGATGTCAACGATCAGCCGTGGCGGGCGGACATGCTCGGCAAGAAGCTGCACAAGGCGCTCGGCCCGCTCGTCCACGTGAACTTGATTCCGCTCAATCCGACCCCGGGCAGCGAGTGGGACGCCAGCCCGAAACCGGTCGAGAAGGAATTCGTGCGCCGCGTGATCGCCCAGGGCGTGTCGTGCACGGTGCGCGACACCCGCGGCCAGGAGATCGCCGCCGCCTGCGGTCAGCTCGCCGCCGAAGGCTGACCCGCTCTTCGATGCTCGACTGAGCTCGAACACGTTGCGGCCCAGGCGTTACCGGCGCGGGACCGGATCGAGGCCCGCGTCCGAGATGGTTGACTATGGCGCGCGGAACAGCCTCTGTCACAGTCACTCTCGAACTCGAGGCGGGCAATGCCTCCCTCATGATTCTCGGCAAGATGCTCGGTCCCACCGGCATCCCGCCGTTCGAAGTCAAACGCCGGTACGACGCGGCGACCGCGGATCGGCGCGGGGAGATCATCCCCGCGGTCATCACGATCGATGCCCGCAAGCGGTGGACTATGCGGCTCAAGACGCCGCCCACCGCTTCGCTGATCCGTAAGGCGCTCGGCAACCCCGGTTCACCGCAACCCGGCCACAAGCCGGTCGGCGCGCTCTCGCGGGAAGAGTTGCGGCGCATCGCGATCCGCAAACTTCCCGACCTGAACACCACCGATGTGGAGGCGGCGATGCGCATCGTCGCCGGTACCGCCCGAGCGATGGGTGTGCGGATCGAGGACTGACGTCTGCCGCCAACTCGCCCCCGTGATCGTCTGTGCGGGGACACAGATGCCCGGTGTGACCCGCCCAGGCGTTAAGTTGGTGACGGCCGAACAGGCGGATGCCCGCCGTCGGCGTGGAACCGATTCGGCAGGACAACGGGGGAAGCATGCTTGCGACGGGCGACGTCTTCGCCGGATACGCGATCGAACGCCGGCTGGGTCAGGGGGGCATGGGATCGGTGTACCTGGCCCGCCACCCCCGGCTACCGCGTCAGACCGCGCTCAAGCTGCTGAATCCGGAGTTGTTCGCCGACACCGAGATTCGCGCGCGGTTCGAACGCGAAGCGGACCTGGCCGCACAGCTGGAGCATCCGAACATCGTCACGGTGTACGACCGCGGTGTCGACGACGGGCGGCTGTGGATCAGCATGCAGTTCGTCGACGGTGTGGACGCGGCGACCATCGACCATCCCGTCCCCGCCGAGCGGGCTCTGCGCATCATCGAAGGCACCGCGGCCGCGCTGGACCACGCCCACCGCAACGGTGTCCTGCATCGCGACGTGAAGCCCGCCAATATCCTGCTGGCCGACGCGGACGACAGGGAACGAGTCCTGCTCACCGACTTCGGTATCGCCCGCCCCCGCGACGACGTCCACCACCTCACCCAGACCGGCACTTTCACCGCCACGCTGGCCTACGCGTCGCCCGAACAGCTCACCGGCGCGTTCCTTGACCATCGCTCCGACCAGTACTCGCTGGCCTGCACGCTGTACTCGCTGCTCACCGGCGTCGCCCCGTACGAGGCGACCAATCCGGTCCTGGTGATCCAGGGCCACTTGCAGTCACCGCCGCCGTCGGTGCGCGCGCATCGACCCGAGCTGTCTGCCGCGCTGGACGCCGTGCTCGCCCGCGCGCTGGCCAAGCGCGCGTCCGATCGCTTCGACTCCTGTGCGGAATTCGCCGCCGCGGCCCGTCGCGCCCTGAGCGGGCCCGGTGCGCAACCCACGGTCTTCGCCGGGTCGTCGATGCCGCAGTTCGCTCAGCCGAGTCCCTACGGTCGAGCCGTTCCCGCCCCGCGACACGCAGCGCCGCAACCCTATCCCGGGGTCGCTGCGCCGCCGTCCCGGAATCCGGCGCCGCCGTTTCCTGGTCGGCCGGGACCCACGCCGCGACGGCGTGGCCGGACCCCGAGCGTCCTGTTCGTGGTGCTGGCTGTCGTGCTGGGTGCGACCTACTGGGGCTGGCAGGATGAGAGCACCTTCGTCTCGGAGATCCTCAATCGCTCTCGCGCCCACCAGGACATCGCGGCGATATCGGCGGCCTTTCCGCAGATGGTGCCGCCCGGCGACGCCGAGGGCCTCGAGTTCGGAAACCCGTATCTCAGCGGCGTCGGACACGGTGGCCGCACGTGTGCGGCATATGTCAATACGAAGACCCGCAACGAGGCCACCTGGGAGCTGGCCTTTCAGGAAGCTGACGCCAAGTGGGCGTGCGTACCCACCGACACCATCCGTGACACCGGGTACGCCTTCTACGCCTTCTCTACCGTGTCGGCGGCACAGGCGGCGGTGGACCGATTCCGGCGCGAAACAACGGACGTGGGAAGCGGTGCATCCGGCACGCGAAGTGACGACCACCGAGCAAGGTTTATCAAGGACATGTACGGCAAGGATCACTACACGATGACGGCCGTCGTCTCCACCTTCAGCGATCCAGATCGGCAACGATGGGTTCTCGTGTTCTCGCGGGGCTCGGCCCTTACTGCACTGGACAAGGACCTCCGTGCGCTACTCACCGAAATCTCCAGCTTCCCACTGGGGTAAGCCGACGAACGGCGTTTTGGTAGGGTCCACACCCGTCGGACGACGAGCGAGATTCGGGGGTCAGAATGGTTTCTGACGGGACGGTATTCGCCGGATACACGATCGACCGGCAGCTGGGCCGCGGCGGGATGGGATCGGTATATCTGGCCAGGCATCCGCGGCTGCCGCGGTGGACCGCGCTGAAGCTGCTGAATCAGGAGCTGTACTCCGACTCCGAGATCAGGGCCAGGTTCGAGCGGGAAGCCGACCTGGTCGCCCAGCTCGACCATCCGAACATCGTGACCGTCTTCGACCGCGGCGTCGAGGGCGACCAGCTGTGGATCAGCATGCAGTACATCGACGGGGTCGACGCCTCGACGCTGGATCCGCGGACGCTGCCGCCGGACCGGGCGGTGCAGATCATCGGCGAGACCGCCGCCGCGCTGGACTACGCGCACCGGGCGGGCGTGCTGCACCGCGATGTGAAGCCGGCCAATATCCTGCTGGCGCGGTCCAACAGCCAGGAACGGGTGTATCTCACCGATTTCGGGATCGCCCGGCTGCGCGACGACTCCGGGCACCTGACCGAGACGGGGTCGTTCACGGCCACGCTCGCGTATGCCGCGCCCGAGCAGCTCACCGGCGCCGCCCTCGATCACCGCGCCGACCAGTACGCGCTGGCCTGCACGCTGTTCTCGCTGCTGACCGGCACCGCGCCGTACGAGGCCGCGAGCCCGGCCGCCGTCATCACCGGGCATCTGCAGGCGCCGCCACCGCCGGTGAGCCCGCGCCGGGCCGGGCTGCCGCCGGTGCTCGACGCCGTGATGGCCCGTGCGCTCGCCAAGCGCCCCGCCGACCGGTTCACCTCGTGTGAGGAGTTCGTCGACGCCGTGCAGCGGGCACTGCGCACCGGGACCACCGGTGCGCGGCCGACGGTGCGGCCCACGTCGGGGGCACATGCCCAGCCGTTCGTCGGGATGACGCCGATGAGCCCGGTCAACGTGCCGGGCGCCCCGCGTCCGGCGCCGGTGAATCCGTACCAGCCGATGGCGCCTCGCCCTGTCGCCCCCGCGGCCTGGCAGCAGCGGCCGCCGATGCGGCCGCCCGCACCGTATCCGGCGCCGTCGCGCGGCGGGTGGGGATCGATGTTCGGCATCTTCCTGATCTGGGTCGCCGTCATCGGGTCGACCATCGGCGTGGTCTGGTTGCTGTCGAACCTGTGATCGGGCGGCCGCGGCGGGTGCCATATTCTGGTCCGAATGAGCGACTTCGATGTCACCGCCGCCGACTCCATCGACCTCGCCCGGTTGCGTCGCTTCGTCGCGGTCGCCGAGGAACTGCATTTCGCGCGGGCCGCGAAGGGCTTGCGGATCTCCCGGCAGGCCTTGAGCGCCACCGTCATCGAGCTGGAGAACGAGCTCGGGACAAGGGTTTTCGTGCCGGGCGCCTCGCCGACCCAGCTGACCGAGGACGGCGCGGCGCTGCTGACCCATGCCAGGGCGCTGATCAGCGCGCAGGAGCAGGCCGAGCGCGAGCAGAAGCCGGAAGCGCCCGCGAGTCTGCGGGTCGGGTTCGTGCCCGGTGTCACCGTGTCGAAGTGGGCGCGGATCTGGGGTGACCGGTTGCCGGAGCATCCGCTCGAGGTCGTCGGGGTCGCGCAGGGGGAGCAGGAGTCCGCGCTGCGCGAGGGCCGGATCGATCTGTGCTTCGTCCGGTTGCCGATCGGCCGGACCGCGATGAACGCGATCCCGCTGTGGCAGGAGACGCCGGTCGCGGTCGTGCAGAAGGACGACGCGCTCTCGCTGCTGGAGACGATCAGTCCGGCCGATCTGGCCGAGGAACGCGTCCAGGACGGCAGCGACATCGATCAGGCCGTCGACACGCTCGCGCTGGTCGCCGCGATCGGCGGCGCCACGATCGTGCCGCAGTCGATCGCCCGGCTGCATCACCGCCGCGATCTGGTGTACCGCCCGATCAGCGACACCGAGTTCACCGAGATCGCACTCGCGTGGCCCGCTGGCACCGACAGCGAACTGCTCGAGGAGTTCGTCGGGATCGTGCGCGGCCGCTCGGCCACCAGTTCCCGCGGTGTCGCCGCCGCGGAACCGGAGCGGCGCGCCGCGGCGAAACCCGCGCGCAAGAACACCGCCAAGAAGCCGGCGGCCAAGCAGCAGCCCGCGCGTCAGGGCAAGGGGCGCAAGCCGGGCGCCCGGCGCGGTCGCTGACCTGGCGGACACACGAAAAACGCCGCCGCGGGCCACCTAGTGGAGCGCCCGGGGGGGGTTTGTGGCGCGATTGATCAGCCGTGTACTTAAAAAAAACT
>NZ_JBHXMY010000225.1:0-8813 GCF_042720195.1 Nocardia sp. NPDC058497
ACCAAGCCCAAGGGCTACTCCATCGACCATCCCCGCATCGAACTGCTGCGGCACAAGTCGCTCATCGCGAGCCGCGAGTTCGGCGCCCCCGACTGGCTGACCACCCCGGCGGCGGCCACCGAGATCCGGCGGGCGTGGACCGAACTGCGGCCGCTGGTCGAGTGGTTCACCGGCGTCTTCGAGGGCGTCGAGCACTGACCGCCGGGCGTGGCTACGGTGACTGACGCCGACCGGAGGCCGATACTGGCCTTATGAGCCGTGAAAACCCGCTGGACATGGACATGGGCGATGATCGTCAGGCCGACGACATCGTCACATACGAGCGGTACGTCGAGGACCCGCCGGAGGACTACGTGATCCGCAATCACGAAGCCGACGCCGACGGCTTCCTCGGCATCAACGAGGAAGTCGGCGAGGAGTGGACCGAGAACGGCGCCGCCCGCGAGGCCGTCGAGGAGGACGAACGCCCCGCCGAGGTCTCCGCCGTCCGGATAGTCGGCGACGACGGCGTCGACGGTGATCTCTACGACGACGACGCGATCGACGGCGAAGAAGGCGTCGAACGCGACCTCGAGGGCGACGAGAACCTCACCGCGGGCGAGTACCTCGCCGACGAGCTCGACCTGTAGTCCTCAGCGCCGTTCGGCCAGGACCAGGGCGAACCGGTCGTCCTGGTCGGTCCAGACGTGTGCCGTGGTGAAGCCCGCGGCGTCCAGTTCCGCGCGCAGGCCGTCGGGGCGGAACTTGGCGGAGATCTCGGTGCGCAGCTGCTCGCCCGCCGCGAAGTCGACGGTCAGGTCCAGGTCGGCGACGGTGGCGGTCATCGCCTCGGTGGCGCGCAGGCGCATCTCGATCCACTCGTTCTCGGCGTCCCACAGCGCGATGTGCTCGAACCTGTCCGGGTCGAAGTCGGCGCCGAGGCGGTGGTTGAGCACGTGCAGGACATTGCGGTTGAACTCGGCGGTGACACCGGCGGCGTCGTCGTAGGCGGGAACGAGGACGGCCGGGTCGATGACCAGGCCCGCGCCGAGCAGCAGCAGCTCGCCAGGTTCGAGTACCTCGTTGATGCCGGCCAGGAATTCGGCGCGCTCGGCGGGCACCAGGTTGCCGATGGTGCCGCCGAGGAAGGCGATCATCCGGCGGCCACCGCGGGGCAGATTGTGCAGGGTGTCGGTGAAGTCGCTGACGACGCCGTGCACGGCCAGGTTCGGGTACTCGGTCGCGATCTCGGCCGCCGCACCACGTAGCGCCGATGCCGAGACATCCTGCGGTACATAGGTTTTCAGCGAGCCTTCGGCGGTGAGTGCGTCCAGCAGCAGGCGGGTCTTGGCTGCCGAGCCTGACCCGAGTTCCACCAGCACCTCAGGGCGGGCGGCCGCGGCGATCTCGCCGACGACCCGTTGCAGCAGGGCCCGCTCGGTGCGGGTCGGGTAGTACTCGGGCAGTTCGGTGATCTGCTCGAACAGCTCGCTGCCACGGGCATCGTAGAACCATTTGGGCGGCAACGATTTCGGCGTGGCGGTGAGGCCGGTGCGGGCGTCGGTGCGCAAGGCCGCGGTGAGATCGTCGTCGGTGAGGTGGATGTCCAGCAGCGGCGCGGTCATGAACGGACCCTTTCGGTGACGGGAAGCTCGAGAGCGGTGATGGTGCAGTGGCCGGGGCCAGCGATCACCAATTGGCGATCGGCGACCGGCTGCCACCGTGGATCGGCGTCGTACGGTTCGGAGCACAGCACGGTGTAGTCGTCGGCGACGAGGACCGACAGCGAGTGCCAGCAGGTGGTGGCCCAGAGCTGGGTTCCGTTGCCGAGCAACAGGTTCAGGCGGGCGTTGGGCTGGTGCCGCAGTACCGCGGCGGTGAGCAGTCGCAGCGCAGCGGCGGCGTCGGTGATCGGGCCGCCGGGGTCGATCGCCCCGAGCAGGCCACGAAGCAGCACCCACAGTGCCGCGGAATCGGTGAGTGACTCGGCGTGCAGCAGTGCCGCGGCTGACCCGAACAGGGGTGTGACATCGGCGCGGATCCGCAACGAATCGACGGACGGTGCTGCACCGGCCCGCTCCCCGCCAGAAGACGACCCGGCGGGCGAACCCGACGGCAATGCACCGTCTCCCCCGGCGTGAAACGCGCCGGCGGGCGCACCGAATCCTGATGCGGAGGACAGTATCTCGTCCAGGTCGGCGAGTACGAGCGCGAGTGTTGTCCGCCAGTCGGGGACGACTCCGTTGTGGCTGAACGCCCAATGCTCGTCGACGAACGGCGCGCAGGCCGCGCGCTCCACCGGCATCCCGACGGTGGCCGACCGGACGGCGGCGAGCACTGCGCGCGATGCCAACTGACCGAGAACCTCGCCCACGGCTGGGTCGGTCCAGATGGGCGCGGCGTTGCGGTAGCGAGCGACCGCGTCGCGCGCGCCTTCGACGCCCACATCGGCCCGCCGCCACCAGGCGACGCCGAAACCGTCGGCATTGATCGTGCCGCCTGCCCGCATGTCGGTGGGCGCCCAGGATTGCTGATAGAGCGAGTGGGAGCCGCGCACGACCAACTCACCGACCGGCACCGGCGGGCCGAGGTATCCGAGGTGTCTGCACATCAGCGATCGCCCGCCCGTCGTGCGGTCCGGGAACGACCGACGTAGTTCCCGGACATCAGCGTTCGTCCTCGCGCAGGTCGCGGGCCAGCCGGAAGCCGGCGAAGATCTGGCGGCGGATCGGGTGGTCCCAGTTGCGGAAGGTGCCGCGGCAGGCGAACTCGTCGGTGCCGAACGAGCCGCCACGCAGGATGCGGTAGTCGCCGCCGAAGAAGACCTCCGAGTACTCGCGGTAGGGGAACGCGCGGAACCCGGGATACGCCTCGAAACCCGAAGCGCACCATTCCCAGACGTCGCCGATCAGCTGATGGACGCCGGTCGCCGACACACCGGCCGGGTACGCGCCGACGTCGGCGGGCTCGAGATGCCGCTGACCGAGATTGGCCAGGCGCTCGTCCGGCGTGTCCTCGCCCCACGGATAGCGCCGCGACGCACCGGTGGCCGGATCGAACCTGGCGGCCTTCTCCCACTCGGCCTCGGTCGGCAATCGCTTGCCCGCCCAGCGCGCGTACGCCTCGGCCTCGAACCAGCACACGTGCACCACCGGCTGCCTGGGCCGCAGCGGCGCGCTGACACCGAAGGCCCGGCGCGTCCACTGCGTGCCGTCGCGCTCCCAGAACTGCGGTGCGACGAGCCCGGCCTCCTGCCGGTGCGCCCAGCCCCGGTCCGACCACAGTTCGGGGCGCTCGTAGCCGCCGTCGGCGATGAAGGCCAGGTACTGCTCGTTGGTCACCGGCGCGACATCGATGGCGAAGCCGGGCACGTGCACCGGGTGGGCGGGGCGTTCGTTGTCCAGCGCCCACGGGTCGGCGGAGGTGCCCATCAGGAATTCGCCTGCGGGAACGACCACTTCGCCGCCGATCAGCGCCTGCGCGGTGGGCGCTGGCGGTGCGGACAGCACCGGTGCGCCGAGGCGCAGCTGGTGGGTGGCGAGCATGGTCTCGTCGTGCTGCTGTTCGTGCTGGGCGATCATGCCGAACGCGAAGCCGTTGTCCACCAGTGGATCACCGGACAGTGCGCTGGAACTCAGGACATCCCAGACCTTTTCGCGCACGGTGCCGACGTAGCCGCGCGCCTGATCGGGATTCAGCAGCGGGAGCGCGGGACGGTTCGCGCGGGCGTGCTTGAACGCGTCGTAGAGCTCGTCGATATCGGCTCGGACGGCCTCGCGGCCGCCGACATCGCGGACCAGCCACAGTTCTTCCTGATTGCCGATGTGCGCGAGGTCCCAGACCAGCGGGCTCATCAGGGGCGAATGCTGGGCGACGAGGTCGGCCTCGTCGACGCTGTCGGTGAGGGTGGCGGTGCGGTGGCGGGCTCGCTGCAGGACCTCGGCGATCCGGTCGCGCATGCGGTCGCGGCCGCTGTGGTCGGCGGGGGCGGAAAGGGTCACGGGATCAGCTCCGAACGAAGAGGGGCGACAACGACATCGGGGTCGGTGAACGGGATCGTCACGATCCGTTGCGTGTCGGCTGCGCCACGGTGAGCGGGCTGCGGCCGGACCGACATCGGCGGGCGGCGAGTACCAATTCCTGTGCGGCAGTGACCGACCGGGCGTGCTGCTCGGCCAGCTCGAGTAAATCCACTGCCGCTCGGCGTAATTGGGGGTCACGCAGACCGGTGCGCGCCGCGCCCTGCCACTCACCTGCCGTCGGGGCGGCGATGGCCGTCGCCTCGGCGACCACCGCCGGTGTCGACAACAGCGCGTCGACGACGTGGATGGGGGTGGTCCAGGTGTCGCCGGGCTGGGTGTCGAGGTAGCGGACCTCGAGGTGGCCCGCGGCCCTGACCGGCGGGAACAGGGTGGTCAGGTGATAGTCGAGGTCGGCGGTGCCCGGTCTGCGGCCCACCTCGTCGTCGAGTGCGCCCGCCAGCCAGTCGGCGAAGGTGGCGCCCGGCGGTGGCGACCAGTCGGCATCGCGTTCGGTGCAGCGCACACACAGCAGCGGCACGTCCAGCGCCCAGTGCGCGTACGCGGCGATCGGATCGGCCCAGTCGGCGACCGGTGGGCGGGTGCGGGACGGGTCGAGCCGCAGCCAGGTGCGCATCCGCTGCGAGACCCACTCTCCCTGCGGTGCGCCGTGCAGCACGGGCGAGCAGGCGAAGGCGGCGATCAGGGCCGGTCCGAGCGCGTAGAGCGCCGTCCAGCGCGCTCGGACCTCGTCGGGATCGGCGCCCGCGTCGACGCTGACCTGGGTGGCGGCGGTATTGCACATCATGAGGCTGCCGAACGGGCCGACACCGGCGAATCGGCGTTCCATGGCGGCGTAGCGGGGGAGGCGAAGTAGCCGTTCGGCAGGTCGATCGGCATCGCCGGCGGCGGGGATGATGCCGATACCGTGGGCGGCGAGCAGGTCCCGCAAACGGGCCGCATCAGCGCGCAGATTCCGCGTCAGCGCCTCGGTATCGGCGAACGGGGCGCTGGAAAGTTCTATCTGACCACCGGGTTCGAAGGTGACCATGCTCCCGCCGGGCAGGGGGGCCGCGACCGAAGCCGGGGCGATCGAGGTGGGCGCGTGTGGCCCGAGGGCCGCTGCCATCAGCTCGAGCGAGGGGCGCGCACCGGTGGGCCCGGCGGTGAGCCACTCCAGTTCGGCGCCGATCAGCGCGGGTGGCCCGAGCTTGAAGCAGACACCGCCGACATAGGCCTCCGCCGCCGCCCTGGACGATAGTTCGCCCTGGTCAGTGGCGGAATCGGGCCACGAAGAACGTTCCAGAGTGACCGCCATGCCAACCTCCGCGTGCTGTGTTCTACCGAGGGAATTCGCGTGTTCATGCAACCGACTCATTCCAGAGTAGCGACGGGCACCGACAGGAAAAGTGACGAATTGGGGCGCCACGGGACGCTAGGGTCGTCGCCATGATGGATCTCGCCGCGATCAGAGCCACCACCCCCGGACTTGCCACCGGACAGGTATTCCTCGACAGCGCCGGATCCTCGCTGCCACCGCGGGTCGTCACCGACACCGTCATCGGCCACCTGCACCGGGAAGCGGAGATCGGCGGCTATCGCGCAGCTAACGCGCGTCTCGACGATCTCGCCGCGGTGAAGACCTCCATCGCGACCCTGATCGGCGCGACCGCGGACACCATCGCGCTCAGCGACAGTGCGACCCGGTCATGGGCCGATTTCGCCTACTCGCTGCCCCTGCGACCCGGCGATCGCATCCTGATCTCCGGCGCCGACTACGCCAGCAACGCGATCGCCGCCCTCCAGCGCGCCAAGCAGACCGGCGCGGTGGTCGAGCACATCCCCAGCGACGACACCGGCCGCCTCGACACCGACGCGCTCGCGGCCATGCTCGACGAGCGGGTCAGGCTGGTCTCGCTCCAGCACGCCCCCACCAACGGCGGCCTGGTGAATCCCGTCGCCGAGGCCACCCGGATCGCCCACGAGGCGGGCGCGCTGGTCCTGCTCGACGCCTGCCAGTCGATCGGCCAGCTGCCGATCGATGTCGCCGCACTCGGCGTCGACGCGCTCTCGGCCACCGGACGCAAGTGGCTGCGCGGCCCGCGCGGCACCGGATTCCTCTACGTCCGCAGGGAATTGGCGCAGACGATGGAACCGGCCCGGCTCGACCTGCACAGCGCCGAGTGGGTGAGCGAGAGCGAATATCGCCTGGCTCCCGACGCTTCCCGCTTCGAATTCTGGGAATGCGACGTCGCCGCCCGCCTCGGCCTCGGCGCCGCCGTCGACTACCTGCTCACCCTCGGCCCCGACGAGGTCTACGCCGCCGTCGCCGAGCGCGCGGCCTACCTCCGCAAAACCCTGCCCGAACTGCCCGGAGTCACCGTCCGCGACCTGGGCACCGAGCACAGCGGCATCGTCTCGTTCACCGCCGAAAACCACAACCCCCTCCACCTACGCGACCGCCTCGCCGACCACGCGGTCACCGTCACCGTCAGCCACGCCAGCTCCACACTCCTCGACATGACCGCCCGCACCCTCCCCGCCATCGTCCGCGCGTCCCCCCACTACTTCGTGACCACCGAAGACCTCGACCGCTTCGTAGCGATCCTGGCCGACATCACCCGCTAGCCGGACAGCCGACCGGATCGGCGAGGGTCCTTATCGAAGGCAACGAACTGCGCCTGGGCAATTCACCCGGAGGGCGCACGGTCGACCGACGGCACGGTCTATCGTGGTCGTACCGGGGCGCTACGCGTTGCCATGGCTACAGGGGCGCCGGTGGTGCCCGTGGTGCTGGACGGAACCGACCGCATGAACCCTCGCGGTCGGAAACTGTTGCGTTTCACCAAGGTGCGCATCAGTATCCAGCCGGCGCGGCGTTATCCGGCAGCGGTTCATCGCGCCCAGGTCAGAGTGGCAACTGATCTGCTGATGCGGGAAATGTCAGCACTATCGGGTAGACCATATGTGGACCGCTACGCTGCCACCTTCGCCGCCGAGAGCCGATCGGCGAGGGTGCTCGGGTGTCAGTCGGGGTTAACACCCGTTGAGCGGGCGGGGATTTTCTGTTGGGAGCACGGCCGTAACCGATCGTTGGCGTAAAGGGAGTCCGACGTTGAGCAGGTTCACCGACGAAATGTTTGCCACAGCGCTGACCAGCCCACGGGGGCTGGTCACCGGGGAACCGGAGGCGCCGCTGCGGCAGACCTGGGGGGAAATTCATCGCCAGGCGCGGCGCATGGCGGGTGGTCTCGCGGCCGCCGGGATCGAGCACGGCGACGCGGTCGGCGTGCTCGCCGGGCTGCCCGTCGACATCGCGCCCGTCTGCCAGGCCATCTGGATGCGTGGCGCCTCCATCACGATGCTGCATCAGCCCACTCCGCGTACCGATCTCGCGGTCTGGGTGCGCGATACCGAAACCGTGCTCGGCATGATCGAGGCCAAGGCCGTCGTGCTCGGTGCGCCGTTCGCCGCCGCCGAACCCGTGCTGCTCGAACGCGGGATCACCGTGGTCAAGATCGAGGACCTGCACTCCGGCCCCGATACCGATCCGGTGCCGACCACCGAATCCGATATCGCCCTGCAGCAGTTGACCTCCGGGTCGACCGGGTCGCCCAAGGCCGTGCGAATCACCCACGGCAACTTCAACGTCAACGCGCACGCGATGTTCAATCGCGTGAAGTTTCAGCTCGTCGACGACGTCATGATCAGCTGGCTGCCGCTGTTCCACGACATGGGCATGGTCGGATTCCTCAGCGTGCCCATGCAATTCGGCGCCGAGGTGGTCTGCGTGACCCCGCTGGACTTCCTGGCAAGGCCACTGCTGTGGGCGGAGCTGATCGACAAGTACCGCGGAACCGTCACCGCGGCACCGAACTTCGCCTACTCGCTGCTGGCCCGGCGGCTGCGGCAGGCGGAGCCGGGGTCGATGGACCTGTCCAGCGTGCGCTACATGTGGAACGGCGCCGAACCGGTCGACCCGGACACGATGATCGCGCTCGCGGAGGCGGGCAAGCACTTCGGGCTCAACCCGATGGCGCTGACCCCGGTCTACGGCATGGCCGAGACCACGCTGGCCGTGTCGGTGCCCGACTGCGGCCACGGCATGGTGCTCGACGTCATCGACGCGGATCTGCTCGAGGCCGTCGGCAAGGCGGTGCCGGTCGCCGAGACCGGCCACCACGGCACCCCGCGCAGGCTGCCCACGCTCGGCCACCTTGTCGACGATCTGGAGGGCAGGGTCGTCGACACCGAACGGCAGCCGCTGCCGGTCCGCACGGTCGGCATCATCGAATTGCGCGGTCCCGCGGTGACTTCGGGCTACGTGACCGTCGACGGGTTCCGGCCGGCCCAGGACGACGAGGGCTGGCTCGACACCGGCGACATCGGCTACTTCACCGACGCGGGCCTGATCGTGGTGTGCGGGCGGATGAAGGACGTCATCATCATGGGCGGCCGCAACATCTACCCGACCGATATCGAGCGGGCCGCGCTGCGCGTGACCGGCGTTCGTCCCGGCAACGCGGTGGCGGTGCGGCTGGACGCGGGCGAGAAGCGCGAAAGTTTCGCGGTGGTGGTGGAATCCAACGACTACCAGGACCCCAACGAGGTGAAGCGGATGGAGCGCGAGATCGTCCACGAGGTGTTCGCCGAGGTCGGCGCCCGCCCGCGCACGGTCGCGGTCCTCGGCCCCGGCGCCCTGCCGAAGACGTCATCGGGCAAGCTCCGCCGCGCCGCCACCGCGATGCACCTGAGGTAGAACCGAACCGTCGCTGCCCGGCCGCCCCGCACTCCCCGACCTCGAGGTGGGGCCGC
>NZ_JBHXMY010000226.1:0-8797 GCF_042720195.1 Nocardia sp. NPDC058497
GGGGACCCGCGCCAGCGCGCCGGGCCGGGCGCCCGGCGCCCGGGCCCGCGCCGCCCGCCGCCCCCGCCGCTGCGCGGCGGACCCTTCTCGAGGTCGGGTCGTGCGGGGCTGGGTGATCGCGTCGACGTCAGCGCCTAAGCTGCATGGTGCCGGTCCGGGGAGCCCGGGCGGGCGAAGTATCGCGAGCTCAGCGTTGCTCTGTGGACCACTTGGACTGGTTCCGGGCAGGTGATGGAAGGGATGTCCCGTTCATGGTCAACGTCACCGATGGATTCGGATCGAGTGTTCTCGGCTATCCACGGATCGGTCCGCACCGCGAGCTCAAGCGTGCGCTCGAGTCGTATTGGCGCGGATCGCTGGAGCGCGACGAACTGCTCGCGGTAGGCCGCGACATCCAGGAGCGTCAGTTCAACGAGCTGGCCGCGACCGGACTCACGCAGGTGCCGGGCAACACCTTCTCCTTCTACGACCACATCCTCGACAACGCGCTGCTGTTCGGTGCGGTGCCGTCGCGGTTCTCCGAGTACCAGGAGGGCATGCACCCCCTGGACTTCTACTTCCTGATGGCACGCGGCAATCCCGACCTGCCGCCGCTCGAACTGGTGCGCCTGTTCGGCTCCAACTACCACTACCGCCAGCCCGAACTCGACGCCGACACCACGTTCTCGCTGCATCCGGAGGCCCTGCTCGACGAGTGGGACCGGGCGATCGAGCGTGGGATCGAACTGCGCCCGGTCGTGCTGGGCCCGGTGTCGCTGCTGCTGCTGTCGAAGGCGGGGCACGTGCCCGGCGAGGCCGGGTTCGACACGCTGAGCCTGCTCGACAAGCTGCTGCCGTTCTACGAGGAGCTGTTCGAGATCCTCGCCAAGCGCGGCTCGACCTGCGTGCAGCTCGACGAGCCGTGCTTCACCGGTGAGCGTTCGCCCGCCGAGCTGGCCGCGTTCGAGAAGGCCTACCAGCGGCTGTCCAAGGCGCCGCTGCGCCCGCGCATCCTGGTCACCGGTCAGTACGGCGATTTCGGTGAGGCGCTGCGCATCCTGGCCGCGACCAATGTCGAGGCGATCGGCCTTGACCTGGCGTCCTACCGGATGACGCCCGAGGAGCTGGCCGCGATCCCCGGGATCAAGCGCAAGCGGCTCTACGCGGGTGTCATCAGCGGTACCAACGTGTGGCGCGCCGACCGGTACGTCACCCTGAACTACCTGAACTCGATCGCCGAGGTCTGCCCCGACCTGGTCGTGTCCACCGGCACCACGCTGCTGCACGTGCCCTACGACGTGCTCGCCGAGTACGACATCGACGGCAATGTCGCCGACCGGCTCGCCTTCGCCAAACAGAAGGTGGGCGAGGTGGTCTCGCTGGCCAAGGCGCTCACCGAGGGCCCGTCGGATCACTGGCGCAAGCGGCCGACCGAGGTGCACTTCAAGCAGAAGCACGCGGTGCGTCAGCGGGTGTACGCGGTGACCCCGGACATGC
Source organism: Nocardia sp. NPDC058497 (assembly GCF_042720195.1). NCBI lineage: Bacteria > Bacillati > Actinomycetota > Actinomycetes > Mycobacteriales > Nocardiaceae > Nocardia > Nocardia sp. NPDC058497. The sequence goes on from NZ_JBHXMY010000226.1 coordinate 1,477, forward strand.
GCGAGCGCGAACCGTACGTGGAGCGCCGTGCCGCCCAGCAGGAACGGCTGAACCTGCCGGTGGTGCCCGCGACCACGCTCGGCTCGTTCCCGCAGAGCGTGCGGCTGCGCCAGGCCCGCCACGAGGTGGCCCAGGGCAGGCTGTCCGAGCAGGACTACCGCAAGCAGGTCGAGGCCGAGATCGAGGCGACGATCCGGCTGCAGGAGGACATCGGTCTCGACGTCTTCGTGCACGGTGAGCACGAGCGCAACGACATGATCCAGTTCTTCGCCGAGCAGCTCGACGGGTTCGCCACCACCCGCTTCGGCTGGGTGCAGGTCTACGGGTCGCGGTGTGTGCGTCCGCCGATCATCTACGGCGACGTGTCGCGGCCCGCGCCGATGTCGGTCGACTGGACCACCTACGCGCAGTCGCTGACCGGCAAGCCGGTCAAGGGCATGGTCACCGGACCGGTCACCATGCTGGCCCGCTCGTTCGTGCGCCAGGACCAGCCGCTCTACGAGACCGCCGATCAGGTGGCGCTGGCCATCCGCGACGAGGTGGTCGACCTGGAGAAGGCGGGCATCGCGATCATCCAGGTCGACGAGCCCGCCATCCGCGAGCTGCTGCCCGCGCGTCCGGTGGGTCGCGAGGAGTACCTGCGCTGGGCGGTCGGCGCGTTCAAGCTGGCCACCTCCGGCGTGCGGGCCGACACCCAGATCCACACCCACATCGGCTATTCCGGCCGCACCGAGGTGGTCGACGCGATCGAGCAGCTCGACGCCGATGTCACCGCGATCGTGGCGACCCGCTCGATCGAATGGGTCATGCAGGCGCTGACCGAGGACGTCGCCACCGGCCACGGCCTCAGCCACGGCGTCGGCCCCGGCGTGTACGAGAGCCGTTCGGCGCGGATCCCGGACATCGACGAGCTCGACGAGCTGCTCACCCAGGCCGCCGAAGCCGTGACGCCGCAACGGCTCTGGGCCAACCCGGACGGCGGTCTCAAGACCCGCCACTACTGGCAGCTCGAGCCGTCGCTGCGCAATATGGTCGCCGCCGCGCGCCGTGTCCGTCGCCGGACACTGGCCGCCGAGGCCGAGGCTGCGGCTGCCGCCGCGGCGGAGTAGACAAGCCGACCAACGGGCGCATCGGAAATCCGGTGCCGGTGATCGACCTGGATGACGAGTTGGTGGCCAAGGCCGCGAAGGAGCTGGGTACCGCGACGAAGAAGGACACCGTGCACGCTGCGCTGCGCGTCGCGTTGCGTCAGAGTGCTGCCCGGAACCTGCGCGTCATGATGAACGGTGACTTTGACGGGCCGGTACATGAAGCCACGGCCAACGCGATGTGGTGGGACAGCGACCACGATTTCGACCGTATCGCCGAGGTCACTGGCCAGCCGGTCGAGTGGGTGGTCCGCCGGGGGCCGCGGACGGAACCGAGTAGCGGGATCGGGGTCGGGTGGTTCCGGCGTCGTGCATGAACAGCAGGATGGCCATCGCGGCGCCTACTCGCTCGACGATTCGACGGGTGGCTGCTTGGGCTTCTTCTTCCCTGGCGGCGCCTCGGCCTCCTCGGTGACCTCGTAGCGCCGGACATAGGCGCCCGCGAAGCCCTGCAGGGTGGCGGTGACCGGGATGGCCAGCAGCGCACCCGTCGGCCCGAGCAGCGCCGCGCCCGCGATCACCGCGCCGAAGGCCACCGCCGGATGCATGTCCAGGGTGGTCGCGGTGATCCGCGGCTGCAGCACGTAGTTCTCGAACTGCTGGTAGGCGACGATGAACAGCAGGATCCACAACGCCGAGATCGGATCGTGCACCAGCGCGACCAGCACCGGCAGCGCACCGGCCAGATAGGTGCCGACGGTCGGAATGAACTGCGAGACCACGCCGACCCACAGCGCCAGCGCGAACGCCGAGGGCACATCGAACAGCCGCAGCGCGACATAGTGGGCCAGCGCGGCGCACAGCGCGAGCAGCGCGCGCGAATAGATGTAGCCGCCGGTCTTCTCGACCGCGATGTCCCACGCGAGCAGCACGTGTTTCTGCTGTCTGGGCGGCAGAAACGAGCACACCCACGTGCGGAAGCGCGGTCCGTCGGCAGCGAAATAGAACGTGAACAGCAGCACGCCGAGCAGCTGGAACAGCGCGCCGATCGCGACAGTGCCGATGCCCCAGACGTTTCCGGCCAGCCCGACCAGATAGCCCTCGATCGTCGAACTCCACTCCGAGGCGTACTTGGTGAGGTCGGCGCCGGACAGGTCCTGGTCGAAGGTCGAATTGATCCAGTCGACCACGTCCTGGATGTAGTCCGGCGCGTTGCTCACCAGCATGGTCACCTGGTTGACCAGCAGCGCGCCCAGCGTCCACACGAACGCGACGACCACGAGCAGCATCCCGCCGAACACCACACCGGTGCCGGCCCCGCGCCGGACACCGCGCGCGGCGAGCCAGTTCACGGCGGGTTCGATCGCGAAGGCGAGGAACAGCGAGACCATCAGGATGGTCAGCAGGCCTTGCAGCTTGCCGAGCACCCAGAACGCCGCGATCAGCCCGGCGATGGCGAGCGTGGCGTAGAGCAGCGACCGCGGCAGCCAGCGCGGCGGGGTGCGCACCGACCAGCCGACCGGCAGCGTGTCCGCCGCCGCGACCGGTGCCGCGACGGCGGGGCCAGGGGTCGATTCGTCATCGGCAGCCACCCGGTCACGGTACCGAGGACGGCGGGATTCGCGCGCGCTGGCGCGCGGCTCAGATCGTCGCGGCGTCGATGACGAAGCGGTACTGCACGTCGCTGGCCAAGACCCGCTCGTAGGCGGAATCGATCTCGTCGGCCGAGATCAGCTCGATCTCCGCGCCGATGCCGTGCGCCGCGCAGAAGTCGAGCATCTCCTGGGTCTGGGCGACGCCGCCGATCATCGAACCGGCCAGCGAACGCCGGAACCCGGCGAGGTTGCGGCCGGTGACGCTCATCGGCTGATCGGGCAGGCCGAGGATGACCAGGGTGCCGTCGAGGGCGAGCAGGCGCAGGTAGTTGTCGATCGGCAGGTTCGCGGAGACGGTGTTGATGATCAGGTCGAACGAGCCGCGCAGCTGCCGGAAGGTCTCCTTGTCGCTGGTGGCGTAGTAGTGGCCGGCGCCCATCCGCAGGCCGTCGTCGCGCTTGCGCAGCGACTGGCTGAGCACGGTCACCTCCGCGCCGAGGGCGGCCGCGATCTTCACCCCGACGTGCCCGAGCCCGCCCATGCCGATGATCGCGACCTTCTTGCCCGGCCCGGCGTTCCAGTGCCGCAGCGGCGAGTACAGGGTGATACCGGCGCACAGCAGCGGCGCGGCGACATCGAGGCCGATGCCGTCGGGAATGGCGACGACGAAGCTCTCGGTCACCACGATCTGGGTGGCGTAACCGCCCATCGTGTAACCACCCGGCTGCGCGGTTTCGGGAACCGGGTTGTTGTAGGTCCAGGTGGCGCCCTTGGCGCAGTACTGCTCCTCGCCGGCCAGACACGGCACGCACTTGCCGCAGGAATTCACCAGGCAGCCGACGCCGACCCGATCGCCCACCTTGTACTTGCGCACCGCCGAGCCGGTGGCCGCGACGATGCCCGCGATCTCGTGACCGGGGACGCAGGGGTACTTGGTGCCACCCCATTCGTCGCGGGCGGTGTGGATGTCGGAGTGGCAGATGCCCGCGTATTTGATGTCGATCGCGACGTCGTCGGGGCCGAGTTCACGGCGCTCGATCGTGACCTTCTCGAAGGACCCGTCGGGGGCGGGGATGGCGTAGGCGGCTGCGGTGCTCATGGACACATGCCTACCGTCGCATGCGGCGTTTGCCAACCGGCGCGTCCGGATCGAGACCGGCCTACCGCGAATCGGGGTCACAATGGAGTAGTCGGCTCGCGAGAGAGGACATGCGCGTGCACGCTCTTGGCCGGGTGCTTGCGACGCTGGTCGTCGCGCTGATCGGCGTGTGCGCGTTCCTCGGATATCGCGGTGAGCTGGAGTTTCCCTGGGATCCGCCGACGGGCGAGATCGTCGCCGTCGCGGAGGAACCGCCGCCGATTCCGCTCGATCCGGTCCTGGTCGCCGCGCAGGTGGAGCCCGCGCTGGTCAATATCGCGGTGGACGCCACGCGGTTCGGGAGCAGCGCCGCCGGGTCGGGCATCGTGCTGACCGAGGGCGGGCAGATCCTCACCAGCCATCACGTGATCAAAGGCGCCGACGAGGTGAAGGTCACCGATATCGGGAACGGGTTGATCTACCCGGCCACCGTCCTCGGCTACGACTCGACCGCCGATATCGCACTGCTGTCGCTGGCCGGGGCATCGGGGCTGCCGACGGCCCGCCTCGGCTCCTCCGCCGAGCTGCGGATCCGCCAGAACGTGCTGGCCATCGGCGACGCGGGCGGCGACGGCGGCGAAGCGACCGCGGTCGCCGGGCCGATCACCGATCTCGACGCGAGCATTGTCGCGATGAACTCCGCGGACCTGACCCGCAAGTCGTTGCGGGGCATGGTGCAGATCGCCGCGCCCGTCGTCGGCGGGCAGTCCGGCGGCGCGCTGGCCGACAGCACCGGCGCCGTCGTCGGGGTGATCACGGCCGCCTCGGGGGATCGGCCCCGCACCGAATACCAGCCGCAACAGGCCACCGGCTACGCGGTGCCGATCGATACCGCCATGCGGATCGTGGCGCAGATCCGCTCGGGGACGCCGACCGAGACCGTGCACATCGGGCCGACGGCCACGCTCGGGGTGCAGATCGTCGACGCGAATCCGTCCGGCGCCCAGGTGAACTGGGCCTTCTACGGTCAGCCGGCGCGCGCGGCCGGGATCGCAGCGGGTGACGTGATCACCGCCGTCGACGGGCAGCCGATCACCACCGCCCGCGCGCTGAGCGCCGCCGTCAATGTGCGCAAGCCCGCCGATCTGATCCGGCTCGACGTCACCGCGCCCGACGGCACGACCCGCACGGTCGACGTGGTGCTGGCGACGGGAACGCCCTAGACCAGGCTCAGCCAGTAGTCCTGGAACTTCAGGAAGACCAGCAGCAGCACCACCGCGTAGAACACGACGACCAGCGTCCACCGCCATTCGGCGAGGATCCCCATCGGACCGCGCGAGCCGCCCCAGGTCTCCTGCGTGGTGACCGCGAACAGCACCGGCACCACGACCCACACCACCATGCAGTACGGGCACAGCGCGTTGATCCGGTACAGGCTCTGGAAGATCAGCCAGCAGATCGCGGCGACGCCGAGGACGTTGCCGAGCCACAGCCCGCCCCAGATCCAGCGCGGGAAGCCGATGCCGACCACCGAGAGCACGGCGAGGGTGACGACCACCGAGAACCCGACGATGCCGAACAGCGGGTTCGGGAAGCCGAATACCTCGGCCTGGTCGGTCTGCATGATCGACCCGCACGACAGCACCGAGTTGATGCTGCAGGAGGTGACGTAGTCCGGGTCGACGAACAGCTTGAACCGTTCGACGGTGAGCGTGAACGACGCCAGCCAGCCCGCCAGCCCGGCGATCAGCAGCAGCCAGGCGGAGCGGGCGGGCGTGGTGATCACTTGGCCGCGTCAGCGATCACGGACGCCAGGCCGTTCTCGCCGTACAGGACATCCCTGGACTGCTGCGGCTGACCGTTGACGTACACCGACGGGGTCCCCTTCACACCCGAGGCGAACGCCGCCTCGGTGAGCTGGTTGATGGCGTCGTTGTAGGGCTTGTCGTTGATGCAGGTGGCCACCGCCGGGTCGGTGTAGCCGGCGTCGACGGCGATCTCGACGAGCTCGGCGTTGCTCAGGCCGGCGCCGCCCTCGGCGGGCTGCTTCTCGAACATCGTCTGCAGCCAGCCCTGGTACTTGCTCGTGTCCGACTTCGCGACACAGAACGAGGCGTTGGCCGCACGCGAGGAGTACTGGTTGGTCGAGGCCTTGTCCAGGAACGAGATGATCTGGTACTCGATGACCGCCGTTCCGTCGGCCGCCGCGTCGGCCAGCGCCGCGGCATTGGCGGCCTCGAACTGCTGGCAGGCCGGGCACTGCAGGTCGGCCACGACGCGGACTTTCACCTTCGCGTCCGGGTTGCCGATCACCACCGAACCGTTCTCCGAGATCGCACCCCCGACCGCGGGAAGCTGTGCGCCGGTGGCGGAGGATTCACTGTCGGAGTCCGACCGGTTCACCGCGATGCCGATGCCGATCGCCGCGATCAGGGCGACCAGGACGGCGGCGACACCGAACTGGATGGCCAGCTTGCGCTTCTTGTCGGCTGCCTCGGCCCTCGCCAGCGGATTCTGCTTGCCCGTGCTCACCGTCGTCACACGCCTTTCGTTGGTTGTCTCCCCACGGGGACATCATTGCGGCCGAACCTGAGAGTTTGTTCAAAGATCGACGTCAGGACGCGTCGAGCCGCCGCAGCTGCTCGGCGACGTCGAAATCGGCGGGCGGCCAATCCAGCCCGAGCCCGGTCAGCGCGTCGATCAGCAATTCGGTGACAGCCAGGCGCGCGTACCACTTGTGGTCGGCGGGCAGGACGTACCAGGGCGCGTAGTCGGTGTTGGTGCGTTCGAGAACAGCCTGGTAGGCCTTCTGATATTCGGGCCAGTAGCCGCGTTCGGTGATGTCGGCGGGGCTGAACTTCCAGTACTTGTCGGCACGCTCGAGGCGTTGGCGCAGCCTGCGCTTCTGCTCGTCGAGGGAGATGAACATGGCCACCTTCACGATGGTGGTGCCCGCGTCGGCGACCTCACGTTCGAAGGCGTTGATCTGGCCGTAGCGCTGCTTCCACTCCGCGCGCGGCACGAGTTCGTGCACCCTGGCCACCAGCACGTCCTCGTAGTGGGATCGATCGAAGACACCGAGCTGGCCGGGCACCGGCAGTCGCTTGCGGATGCGCCACAGGAAGTCGTGCCGCTTCTCCTCCTCGGTCGGCACGCCGAAGGACGCGTGGTCGACGCCCTGTGGGTCGACCGAACCGATGACGTGGCGCACGATCCCGCCCTTGCCCGCGGTGTCCATGCCCTGCAACACCAGCAGCACGCTGCGCTTGTCGCCGGTGCGGCCGTTGGCGAACAGCCGCTCCTGCAGGTCCGAGAGGACGACGCCACGTTCGCTCAGCAGCGTTTTGCCCTGCTGCTTGTCACCGGCGAAACCGGGGGTACTCGACGTGTCGAGGCCGGCGACGCGCTGACCATCGGCGCGCAGCGCGACGGTGACGGGTTGTGCCCAGTTCTTCGCCATTTCCCATGCCTACCACTAGTGCGTGCGATCGACCGGCAAGCTCGACGCAATCGTTGCCTGCCAGCGCATTGACATCGGCGACCACCGAGTTCAGCGTGTC
>NZ_JBHXMY010000227.1:0-8733 GCF_042720195.1 Nocardia sp. NPDC058497
ATCTACCCGGCGCCCCCCTATATAAACCCATATATTTTGGTCGCCAGTGTCTTTTTTTTTTTAGACACTGGCCCCCCCCGGGCGAAGTAGCGGAAGTGGTCGACCGCCAGCGGCAGGTCGGCGGCCAGGGTCTCGCGGACGGGCTTGCCGTTGTCCCAGGTCTCGGCGACGGCGAGCGCCTCGAGATTGGCCTCGATCCGGTCGGCGATCTTGTTGAGGATGTTGGCGCGCTCGGCGGCGGAGGTCTCACCCCAGGCGTCGGCGGCGCGGTGGGCGGCGTCGAGGGCCAGCTCGATATCGGCGGCGGTCGAGCGGGCGATCTCGCAGAACGGCTGGCCGTCCACCGGGGAGGTGTTCTCGAAGTACCGGCCCTCGACGGGCGGAACCCACTTGCCGTCGATGAAATTGTCGTACCGCGGTGCGTAGCTGACGATGCTGCCCTCGGTGCCCGGCTTGGCGTAGATCATGTGCGGAGGCTCCTCGCTGATTCCGGTGAAGCGTGACGCCCATCACTATCCGCTGTCAGGGTTGATGAAACGTTGAAGCCGGACCGATCAGGCGCGAAGAGCGGTGTATTCGGCGGCTGGCGCCGCATGTTCGGGCCCCGAACGGTGCAGCCGGGCCGCGGCCACCGCCCGGCGCGCGTCGCGCGGGGGGAGTAGGGCCAGGGCGTGTTCGTGGACGGCGATGTCGTCGGGGGCGGATTCGCCGTAGGTCAGCGCGTGGTTGGCGTCGTGGCTCGACAGCACGGCGTTGCGCATGGCGACCTCGAGGTAGTCGCGCCATTCGCTGATGCCCGGCGTGTCCGAATCCGGAAGCAGCGGACCGTGATACAGCCGGACGGCGGTGTCGAGGTCGCCCGCTTCCAGTGCGCGCAGGACGTCGACGGCGTCGCAGGACAGTGCGGTGGTGAAGCGGTAGACGCGGCTGGTGATGTCGCCGCCGGTGGCGCGGCGCAGGTACGACATCTCCGATTTCAGGGTGCTCGCGCCGACCGCGCGATCGCCGTAGACAGCGTAGTGCAGGCGTTCATGGCTGTACCCGTCGTCGTCGAGGGCGAGCAGGGTGAGGATCTCGAGCTGACGCGGGCGCAGGCGGATCGCGGTGCCGTCGCGCATCAACCGGCCGGTGCCGAGGCATGTCAGCCGCATGCCCGCCGGTGCGGGCCTCGCCGCGCGCAGCTTGGACTCGATGGCGCTGGTCATGGTGCGCACGGTCGCCATGGCCAGCGGGTGCGAGCGCTTCCAGGTGGTCGACAGGTCGAGCACGCCGAGCAAGGTGCCGTCGGCGGCCCGGATCGGCGCGCAGTAACAGACCCAGCCGTGCAGGGCGGCGACCAGGTGCTCGGCCGAGAAGACGGTGTGCGGCTGATCGGTGCGCAGGGCGAGGGAGAGGGCATTGGTGCCCATGTGCGCCTCGTCCCAGCGGCCACCCGGCGCGAAGTTCACCTGCTCGGCGCGCCTGCGCATGACGGGGCCGCCGTAGGTCCACAGAATCGTGCCCGAGGCATCGGTGACCGCGGCGACGTAGCCGGCATCGTCGGCGACACTGTGCAGCTGATCGCTCAGTTCGGTGACCGGTCCGCGCAGCGGCGATTCCGCCCACCGCGGCCCGATGTCGTCGATCTCGCTCTCCGGCGCGCAGTCCCGCCCCGGATCCACCGTCCGCAACGACCGCAACCACGACTGCGCCACCTCGGTCCGCACCGCCGAACTACGCCCGAGCGCCGACTCGCCCGCGGGCACCCACTGCGCCCACTCCCGCTCCAGCGCGGCGCGCTGTGCCGAGAGCGTCAGCTGCGATGCCATGAGCGGGTTCGCGTCTTCCTGTTCGATTGCGCGACGAGGTTTGCACCCTTCATCATGCCCCACCCCTGCCCGCTGAGCGGCGGTTTCGACGGCGGCCGCGGGATATGGACCGTTCGTTCTCAATGCGGGGAAACCATGCCGCATCCGATGTGCGACCGATGCCCGTTTCGAGCCGAAATACTTGGTGCGAGCCATCTTTCGATGCGAGCCCCTATTGCGACCGATCGGTCAAATATGCGAGACTTCGGGCCATGAAGAAGCTCATCGTTGTCGCCGCGGCCGCGGTCGCGAGCGTGACCACGGTGCTCGCACCGGCCGCCGCCGCGAAAGTCACCAGCATCGGCATCGAGCCCTCGATGACGCTCGGCGCCCACCGCTACGGAACGACCTGCACCTACAACGTGAGCGTGACGGTCGACGACAACACCAAGCGGGTCTACTTCTTCGAGGAGGGCCAGGGCCCCACCGGCTTCGCCGACGCGATGCCCTCCGACGGTGTCGCCAAGACAATCTGGACCCCGTCCAAGCCCGGCATCACCTACATCTACGCCGTCCAGCCGGACGCCTGGCCGGAAACCCGCCAGGTGGTCGACGTCGGCACCGGCATCAACCTCGGATCAGCCTGCGTCGCCGTATAGCTCACCGCGGCTAGCCGACAGCCCTTCGCGCCGAGTGTTCGAAGGGTTGTCGGCTGTTATGACCCCGGCCTTCTCGCCAAAATACGGCATGTGATTCCGGGTTACAGATATATGTTCTCGGACGGGGGTCGGGCATGGTTGGAATCAGTGCTATTCCCTGCCGTTTATAGTTTCCCGCAACACCTTTCGTGACTTATGCCCGGTTCCCTGGAGTCGGTGCGTAGGCGGTCGTGCGCGGGCGGTCGCGGGTATTCCGGTCACTTTCCGGCGACATCTGACCCGAAATGGGCACCCTGCGAACCCGTTGTGTCACCGCGCGGTTACCCTCTGTACCGAATCTCGATGCTGTATCCGGTTTTCTCGATGTCATGGGTTTCCCGAAATCGTAGGAGGATCGAATCGTGAGGAGTCGAGCACGCAGCTTGACCACAGCGTTGGCCTGCACCCTGGTGGTCGCAGGCGGCGCGTTCTGCGCTCCGCAAGCTTTGACCGAACCGGCCGCCGCGGTCGCCGGCGCGGATTTCTATCTGCCACCCGCTCCGCTTCCGGGCGGAGGGCCGGGCACCATCGTTCGCACGGAACCGTCGCGCCTCGCGCTGTCGGCACCGGGACAGACCGGGACCATCCCCGCGGAATCCACGCGGATCATGTACGTCAGCACCGATACCCATGGCGGTGAGACCGCGGTGACGGGCACGTATCTGGAGCCGTCGCAGCCGTGGACCGGCCCCGGCCCGCGTCCGCTGGTCGCCTACGCGGGCGGCACGAAGGGACAGGGCGATCAGTGCGCGCCCTCGAAGCTGCTCGCCGAACTCGTCCAGTACGAGCCGCCGGTCAACGTGATGTTCGAATACGACGTCGTCGCGCTGTACTCGTTGCTGGCGCGCGGCATGGCGGTCGTGATGACCGACTACCAGGGCCTCGGCACGCCCGATGTACACGGCTTCCTCAACCGGAAAGAGCAGTCCCAGGCGGTGCTCGATGCCGCCCGCGCGGCCATCCAGCTGCCGGGTGCGGGCATGAACCCCGACTCGCCGGTCTTCCTCTACGGCTACTCGCAGGGCGGTATGGCCTCCGCGGGTGCCGCCGAGTTGCAGCCCAGCTACGCACCGGATCTGAATGTGCGCGGCGCCTACGTCGGCGGCCCGGTCGTCGATGATCAGTACTTCATCGGGTACAACGACGGTCGCGCCCTCGTGGCACCGGCCTTCGCCTGGATGCTCAACGGCATGGCTGCCGCCTACCCCGCGGTCCGCGCGGTCCTCGACGCCGAACTCAACGGCACGGGCAAGGCGATCCTGAACGACTCCGCGAGCAAGTGCGCGGTCCCCACCGGGATGGCCCAGAATCACGGGCAGACTTCCGAGTGGACCTCCAGTGGCCTGCCGCTCACCCAGGTGATCGACGGGTCTCCCGAGCTGAAGGCGGTGTTCGACGAACAGCGCGTCGGCACGCTCACCCCTTCGGTGCCGGTGCTCATCTCCTCGGCCCGCAACGACGAGGGCGCGCCGTACGTGCCCATTCGTGACATGGCCGCCGGTTGGTGCGGTGGCGGTGCGCAGGTCCAGCTGGACTCCAACGCCGCGATTCCGCCGCTGACCGGCCTCGCGGGCACCCACGTGCTGTCGTTCTTCCCGGCGCTCGAGGCATCGCAGAACTGGATGACCGATCGCCTGGCGGACAGGCCGGCGCCGACCAACTGCGCAGCCCTGCCCTAGTCGCGGTACACCGGCGTGTTCCGGCCCGGGTTCGCCCGTGGACCGGTCCGCGCCGGTGACCGACGACCACCACGATCGTGCCTTCGGTGCGGTCGTTTTCCGCGATGACAATTCCGATGGGTGCTGTTTGTTCCGATGGCAGTCTTCGAGCACACAAGAGTCAGCGACCCCAAACGCTATCTCTGGCTTCTGGGTCTGATCGCCCCGGCATGCGCGCTGTTCCCCTCGCAATTGGTGGCTTTGTCGGGGCTGCCGTTGTTCTGGTGGATCGGCCCGATCATCGTGTTCGTGGCGATTCCGCTGCTGGACCTGGCGATCGGGCGCGATGGGAGCAATCCACTCGACGAGGACTACGACGCGCTGTCCGACGATCGCTATTACCGCTGGTGCACTTACCTATTCCTGCCGATCCAATTCATCAGCCTGGTTATCTCGGGATATTTCTGGGCCGGCAGCGAACTGAGCGTCGTCGACAAGCTGGGGCTCGCCGTCACGATGGGCGTCGTTTCCGGCATCGGCATCAATGCCGCTCATGAACTCGGCCACCGGGCCGAGCATCTGGAACGCAGGCTGGCGAAAATTGCCCTGGCGCAGTCCGGGTACGGGCATTTCTTCGTCGAGCACAATCGCGGTCACCACGTCCGCGTCGCGACTCCGGAAGACCCCGCCAGCGCGCGATTCGGCGAGCCCCTCTGGGAGTTCCTGCCGCGCAGCGTGCTCGGCGGCCTGCGCTCGGCGCTCACCTTGGAACGAGAAAGGCTGGCGCGCAAGGGAAAACGCTGGTGGTGTCGCGACAATCAGATTCTGCAGGCATGGTCGATGAGCCTGGGGTTGTTCGCGATGATGACCGCGGTCTTCGGGCCTGCGGTCATCCCCTACCTGTTCCTGCAGGCCGTCATCGGCGCCGGGCTGCTCGAGACGGTGAACTACATCGAGCACTACGGTTTGTTGCGCGCCCGGCGCGCCGACGGCAGCTATGCCAGGTGCTCACCGCGGGACAGCTGGAACAGCGATCACCTGGTCACCAATGTCTTCCTGTTCCATCTCCAGCGCCACAGCGACCACCACGCCAATCCCAGCCGCCGCTACCAGACCCTGCGCAGCTGCGAGCAGGCACCGCAATTGCCCGCCGGGTACGCCACCATGGTCGTGCTGGCCGCGATACCCCCGCTGTGGCGTGCGGTCATGGACAAGCGAGTCCTTGCCCACTACGGCGGCGATCGGTCACTGGTCAACAGCAAGCACAGGTGACGCGGGTCCGATGTCGAACGGGATTCCGGCGCGCAGCATCGTGGTGGCGGACAGGCCGATCATGTCGCGGAAGGACTCGCTGAAATGGGACGGTCTGGCGAAGCCCGCGTCGAGCGCGCACGGATCTCGGCAATGCGGACCGTGTGGGTCGCTTTGCGCGCGCGCCGGTTGTGGCAGGGTGGAACCGTGAACCGATTGGCCGGTGCGACCTCGCCCTATCTGCGTCAACACGCCGACAACCCCGTCCATTGGCAGGAATGGGGTGCCGAGGCGCTGGCCGAGGCGGCGCAGCGGGATGTGCCGATCCTGCTCTCGATCGGGTACGCCTCGTGTCACTGGTGCCATGTGATGGCGCACGAGTCGTTCGAGGACGCGGCGACGGCCGAGCTGATGAACGCGGGGTTCGTCTGCGTGAAAGTCGATCGGGAGGAGCGGCCCGATCTGGACGCGGTGTACATGAACGCCACCGTCGCCATGACCGGGCAGGGTGGGTGGCCGATGACGTGCTTCCTCACCCCCGACGGCGCGCCGTTCTACTGCGGCACCTACTACCCGAAGCAGCCGCGCGGCGGGATGCCGTCGTTCACCCAGCTGCTCAGCGCGATCACCGACACCTGGCGCAACCGGCGGACGGACGTGGACCAGGCGGCCGAGCAGGTCACCGAGGCACTGCGGGCGCAGGCGACGGGGTTGCCCGATGCCGAATTCGCCGTCGTCGGTGAGCTTCTCGACACCGCGGTGCGCGCGATCGCCGCGGACGAGGACCGCGAGCACGGCGGGTTCGGCGGTGCGCCGAAGTTCCCGCCGTCGGCGACACTGGAAGGTCTGCTGCGGCACTGGGAACGCACCGGTGAGCAGTCGGTGTTCGATCTGGTGGAGCGCACGGCCGAGGCGATGGCCCGCGGCGGCATCTACGACCAGTTGCGCGGCGGCTTCTCCCGCTACTCGGTCGACGCGGGCTGGCTGATCCCGCACTTCGAGAAGATGCTCTACGACAACGCCCTGCTGCTGCGCGCGTACGCCCATCTCGCCCGCCGCTCACCCGCGACGCCCCTGGAGTCGTTGCCGCACCGCGTAACTCGCGAGACCGTCGAATTCCTGCTCGCCGACCTCGGCACGGCGGACGGCGCGTTCGCCTCCGCGCTCGACGCCGACACCCCGCTCGAGCCGGGTGGCCCCGGCGTCGAGGGCGCCACCTATGTGTGGACGCCGTCGGCGCTGATCGGCGACCTCGGACCGCTCGACGGTGTCTGGGCCGCAGAGGCTTTCGGCGTCACCACGGGAGGCAACTTCGAACAGGGCACCTCGGTGCTCACCCGCCGCAGCGACCCCGTCGACGCCGAGCAGTCGACCCGCTTCGACCGGCTGCGCGCGCGGATGCTCGAGCTCCGCGCGCAGCGGCCGCAGCCCGCCCGCGACGACAAGGTCGTCACCGCGTGGAACGGCATGGCGATCACCGCGCTCGCCGAAGCCGGTGCGGCACTGGAGGAACCGTCCTGGGTGGCGGCCGCGGTGCGCTGCGCCCGGTTCCTGCTCGACGTCCACCTGGTCGACGGCAGGCTGCGCCGCGCCTCGCTCGACGGTGTCGCGGGCACGCCGCCCGGTGTCCTCGAGGACTACGCCTGGCTCACCACCGGCCTGCTCGCCCTCTACCAGGCGACCGGCGAAGCCGACTGGCTCGCGGCCGCGCAGGTGTTGCTGGACAGCGCGATCGAGCATTTCGCCGACCCCGAACGCCCCGGCAGCTGGTTCGACACCGCCGACGACGCCGAGACCCTGGTCGCCCGCCCCCGCGACCCGGTCGACGGCGCCACCCCATCCGGTACCTCGTCCCTCGCCGAAGCCCTGCTGACCGCCGCCGCCGTCGCCGACCCCGAACGCGCCGTCCGCTACCGCGAACTCGCCGACCACACCCTCGGCCGCGGCGCGGTCCTGCTGGCCCGCGCACCCCGCTCGGCGGGTCACTGGCTGGCGGTCGCCGAGGCCTCGGTCCGCGGCCCCATCCAGGTGGCGATCACCGCCACCGAGAAGTCCTCCGCCGCCACCGAACTCCTCGCCGCCGCCCGCACCTGGTCACCCGGCGGCTCGATCGTCCTGGCAGGCCCACCCGACACCGCGCCACTGCTGGCCGACCGCCCGCTGGTGAATGGTGGCCCAGCTGCCTACGTGTGCCGCGGCTCGGTCTGCGACCTGCCGGTCACCGATCCCACGGCATTGACCGACGCGCTCCGCGCCTAGGTCTTGTGTCGAAGTGGTGGACCGACCTATGCGTTCGTCGCCCCACGAGCCGAGTCACCGCCCACGATCCCGTCGACCACCGCGCTGAACGTTCAATCTCCCGCCGATCGGTCGCGATCGGGACCATCAGAGCGGCTGGTGAATGCTCAGCGCAGTCGGCGGACTTCGAAACAGGCTCACCGCCCAGGTGGGACGTCGGTCCAGGTTCGGGTGCGCCCGGGGATTCCGCGCAGCCGGAGGTCCTTGTATCGCTTCCAGTGCGCACGCTCGTGGGGTGTGGCGGCATGCAGGACCGGATCGCTGACCAGGATCCGCCGAGGCGCTTCCTTGGCCATGGCGGTGAGCCGGGCCGCCTCGTTCACCGCGTCGCCGATGACGGTGAATTCGAGGCGGGTGTCGGCGCCGACGTCGCCGGCGAAGACCTGACCCCGGGCCACCCCGATGCCGACGTCGAGTTCGCCGGTGGCGACGACTTCGTCGCGGATGCGGCGGGCGGCGCGCAGGGCGGGGGTGGCGTTGTCGTGCAGGGCCGAGGGTGCGCCGAAGATGCACAGCGCGGCGTCGCCCGCGAACTTGTTGACCAGGCCCCCGTTGGCCTCGGTGGCGGCGACCACGGTCGCGAGCAGCCGGTTGAGCTTGTGCACGAACTGTTCCGGCGCCATCTCGGCCGACAACTGCACCGACCCGGTCACGTCGACGAACAGCGCCGACACGATCCGCACGTCACCGGTGAGATCGGTGCTGCCCGACAACGCGCGTTCGGCCACCGTCGAGCCGACATGTCTGCCGAACACGTCCTCGGTGTGCAGCTGGTCCTGCAAGGTCGCGGCCAGCTCGTTGACGGAGTGTTCGAGCCGCCCGATCTCGCCGGCACTGCCGACGGGCACCCGCACGTCGAGTTCGCCGCGGGTGATCCGGTCCAGCGCCAGGTACATCGTGCGCATCGGGGTGGCGACCGAGCGGGCGAGCAGCGCGGTGGCGAGCGCGCCGACGGCGAGGGCGACGAGGGTGAAGATCCAGGCGGCGCGCACGCGGTCCTCGGCCGGGGTGGCCGGGTCGCTGAGCACGACGATGATGATC
>NZ_JBHXMY010000228.1:0-323 GCF_042720195.1 Nocardia sp. NPDC058497
GTGTTTTCTTGAGCCTCATTCGACGCCGTGTGCAAATGTAGTCGTCCGTCGACGGCTCGGATTCATTCAGAGGTGACAACGTGGGTTCCAGCAATTCCAATGAAGCGCTCGGCAAGTTCGGGGTGGTGGAGAAAGACCTCGATTATTCGCTCGAGGAAAGCCCCGGCGACGTGTTCGACGACAGTTTCGAGCCGCCGATCTGTGATATGTCCGACCTGCAGGGCGACTCGGCCGCGCGGAAACGCTTCGTCGATATGATCGGTCGCGCCAGTGAGGAAACCGGGCTGGCGATCTAGGTGAAACATGGGTTAGATAAAGAAAAC
>NZ_JBHXMY010000228.1:333-8715 GCF_042720195.1 Nocardia sp. NPDC058497
CGGTCTCGCGGATTTGCGCGGTCGCGCACTGGGGGATCCCGGGCGGGCTTTTTTTGTTAAACTTGGGATCGATATCGACTCGCTCCAGGCTACCGACGCCTGCGCTCTGGAACTGTTCACTTCGGTTCCCGAGGAACAGAAGCTGAAGTTCGCCGCGACCGACTACGTGTACGGCGGAGCGTTCCGCCGCGGGTACTTCGCGGTCCAAGAGTGGACACCGACACGGCCGAATGCCGTGGAAGCATGGGAGTTCTTTCGCGATTCTTTCCGTGTGCCCGGTGAGGATCACGACAAGGCGCTGACCTTCTGGCCGGAGGCGAAGTTCGAAACCGGTCTGCGGCCGTATTGGCGGGCGTGCGAGGAACTGACACTGCCGCTCGTCCGCGCCCTGCTCGAGTATCTGAACATCGATCCGTCGATCTACGACGAGGAACTCTCACCACCGTACGGCGTACTGAGGATCAACCACTATCCGGCGCTCGCGGGCCTTGCGAGTGATACCGAGAATACGGGTCGCTTCATGACCCACGAAGACTATGGCCTCATCACCTTGCTGCCCGCCAATCCGATCGAAGGGCTGCAGGTCTTCCACCCGCAGCGCAAAACCTGGAGCAGGGTCACCGCCCCGCACGGGTCCATGATCTTGAACAGCGGCGACTGGCTCCAAATGGTCAGCAACGATCGCTTCCGTTCGTGTTCGCATCGGGTGTGCGCGCCTCGGGATCCGGGCCATCGGGCGGTATCCCGGATCTCTGTTCCCTACCTCGTACTTCCCCGGGAGAACTCAGTTCTCGAGGTATGGCCCGGCCGCACACCGAAGTACGACCCGATCGGCGCCAAGGACTTCATGGCGAAGCTGGCAGGCAAATACGTGGACTACGACGACTAGACGCGCTCCGAGCGAGATTCGTCCTGACATCCGGTCTACCACACTGTGCCTGAACGCGAGGAATGAATGGTGCCATGATTGACCACAGAGACTCCGGGCCGGGTGGATTGATTGCGATCGTAGGCATGGACTGTCGTTTCCCCGGCGCCGATGATCCGGACGAATATTGGAAGCTTCTTTCCGAAGGGCGACATGTTTCCTACGGCCTCCCCACCGAACGCGGGTGGGACCTCGGCCGTGTGTACAACGAGGACCCGGCCGTCGAAGGGTCCACGTACATCCGGCGGGGTGGCTTCCTCCGCGACCTCGGCGACTTCGATGCGAGCCTGTTCGGAATAGGCCCGCGTGAGGCCACCACGATGGATCCGCAACAACGGATGCTGCTGGAAAGTTCTTGGCTGGCGCTGGAACGTGCGCGCCTGAGCCCACGGTCGCTGAGTAACGTCCGCTCCGGCGTGTATGTCGGAGCGACCGACAGCTATTACGGCCTGGCGGGCTCGAGAATTCCTGGCCTGGAGCGGCATCTGCTGATGGGGACGATGCTGAGTGCGACCTCGGGCAGGATCGCCTATGCCCTCGGCCTCAACGGCCCTGCCATCACAGTGGATACAGCCTGCTCGTCAGCTCTGGTGGCCGTGCACCTGGCGGTTCGGGCACTCCGCTCCGGTGAGTGCGATGTCACGATCGTCGGCGGCGCTACCGCGATCTCCGATCCGTCGATGCTGGCACGATACTCACGGCACAGGGTCCTGTCGGTGGACGGCTACTCCCGCGGATTCTCCGCCGACGGCAACGGATTCGCGCCGGCGGAGGGCGTCGCATCGTTGATCTTGATGCCGTTGGAGCGGGCCCAGCTCCTCGGCAATCCGGTGCTGGCGGTGATCCGCGGCAGCGCCGTCAACGAGGACGGAGCAAGTTCCACCCTGCAGGCGCCGAACGGGCGTGCGCAGCAGGCCGTGATCGCCGCCGCCCTCGACGACGCCGGGTTGCTTCCCCAGCACATCGGTGCGATCGAAGCGCACGGCCCCGGAACGCCCCTCGGCGACACCACCGAGGCCGCGACTCTGCAGACCAGTTACGCACGGCACCATTCCGCGGACGACCCCTTGTGGGTGGGTTCGGTCAAATCGAACATCGGCCACACACTCGCCGCCGCCGGACTCGCGGGCCTGGTCAAAATGGTGCTGGCGCTACAGCACGAGCGATTGCCCGCCACACTGCATGTGGAGAACCCCATCGCCGGTGTGGACTGGTCGACGGGCGGGATGCGGCTGCTGCGGCAGTCTCGTCCCTGGCCGCGTACGACAGAACCGCGTCGGGCAGGCGTCCTGTCGTACGGGATCACCGGCACCAACGCCCACGTCATCCTCGAAGAAGCGCCCGAGCCCGCCGCTGTCGGGCATCGGCCAACGCGCGGGCGTGAGCCTTCTCCACTGCGCACGCAACTACCGATGTGGTCGCTGTACGCGGCGTCGCCGTCCGCTCTCGTCGCACAGGCCGCGGCGCTGGCCGCGCACGTGCGCAGCGATGGGGGCCTCTCGGAGGTGGATCTCAGCTGGTCGCTCGGCACCACGCGCAGCGCTCTGACGCATCGAGCCGTTGTCACCGGAGGCGGGAAAGAGGAACTGGTCGGGAGGCTCGACGCGTTCGCCACGGAGGCTATTCCGGCCCCGCCCGGCGTTGCCGTGGGGAAGGTGCGGCACGGCCCCGGTCCCGTTTTCGTCTTTCCCGGTCAAGGGTCGCAATGGGTCGGGATGGGCGATCGGCTGCTCACCGACTCGCCCGTTTTCGCTCGATCGATGGCACGCTGCGCCGAGGCGCTGCGGCCCTACGTCAACTTCGACGTCGTCGCGGTGTTGCGTGGGGAACGGAGTGCGCAAGTCGAACGGGCCGAGGTGATCCAGCCGCTGCTGTTCGCGATGTACGTGTCGCTGGCCGAATTGTGGCAGAGCGTCGGGGTCAGGCCCGCCGCCGTCATCGGGCACAGTCAAGGTGAGATCGCCGCAGCTCATATCGCCGGAGCCCTCACACTCGACGAGGCCGCCCGCGTAGTGGCGCTGCGCAGCGCCGCGCTCCGGGTGGTCGACCGGCGCGGAGCCATGGCGTCGGTGGTGATGCCCGCCGAGCGCACAAGGGAATCGCTGTGCCGGTGGAACGGCCGGCTCGAGGTGGCGGTGGTCAACGGACCGTCGGCCACGGTGGTTGCCGGCGATGCCGACGCGATGACGGAGTTTCTGCAGCAGTGCGAACAACGCGGTGTCGAATGTCGGCTGCTGCCCGTGGATTACGCTTCCCACAGCCGGCATATGGAGATGCTGCGCGATCGTATCCTCGCCGATCTCGGCGCAATCCCCTCGCGTGCGGCCCGGCTGCCCATCATTTCCTCGACCACCGGCGAGATCATCGATTCGACCAGCCTGGACGCTTCGTACTGGTTCGAGAACCTGCGCCGGACTGTGCATTTCGACGAGGCGATACGCCGTGCGCTGACCGCGGGATATCGGCAATTCGTCGAGGTATCTCCGCATCCCGTACTGACCGGCGCGATCGCCGAGATCGCATCGCTGGTCGACATCGACGCCGGGGTCACCGGCACGCTGCAGCGCGGGCGAGGAGGAGGTGAGGACTTTGTTGCCGCCGTGGCCGACGCGCACGCCCAGGGCGCCGAGGTGGATTGGGAGGCACTGTATCCCTGTGCCCGCGAGGTCGACCTGCCTACGTATGCGCTGCAACGTCGGTCCTATTGGCTACCGACAACCAGTACGTCACGGAACATGCGAGAGGGATCGTTCGACATCGCAGACCACCCGCTGATCACCGCCACCACCGATCTTTCCGACGGCGGCATGGTGTGTGTGGGTCACCTCGACCTGAAAGAACACTCGTGGCTGGCGGACCACAAGGTATTCGACCGGGTCATCGTTCCCGCCACCGTGACGGTCGAAATTCTCACCTGGTGCGCTGTGCGGGCGGGGGGAAGCGGGGTGCAGGACCTGGTCCTGAGTTCTCCTTTGCCGCTGGCCGATACCGCAGTCGATATTCAGGTGATGTGCGGCCCGGTGGGACAGGACGGACGCCGACGGTTGACCCTGCACTCCCGTGATCGTGGGGACAAGGGGCCATGGCGCTGCCACGGCGAGGCGACAACCGCCGACATGGTCGCGGTGGAAACCGAAGACGTTCCACAGGAACGGGTTTGGCCTCCGCTGGGCAGTCATAGCCTCTCTGCGGACGGATGCTATCGCGCGCTGCGGGACAGAGGTTACGACTACGGTGTCGCCTTCCAGAACCTCACGGCCGCATGGAGCAAAGACGGCACGCTGTACGTCGAAGTCCATCTGGCGCAGCACCAGGCCACGCGCACCGAAGGCTTCGCTGTTCATCCCGCTCTTGTCGACTCGATCCTGCACGCCCTACTGCTGACCGGAGCCGAGCAGAGCACGATACTGCCGTACTCCATCGGATCCGCGCGGATACTGCCGCGGCGGACCGACGATCTGCGCGCCACGATAAGCCCGGCCGGACAGGACCGCCACCACGTCCGGGTCACCGACCCTGATGGAAACCCCGTCGCCGACTTCCGAGATCTGCTCCTGCGTCCGGTGACGAAACGTGGACTGCGCGCAATGCTCGCCACCGGCGCTCGCCATGCGTTCCGATTCCATTGGAGGTCAGTGGAGGTGGGCACCGGCGGCGAGGGGGATTGTGCACGATGGGTGGTTGTCGGCTCACATCGTGACCTTCCAGGGGGCGAGGTTCACCCCGATGCCCGCTCGTTGTCCCTCGCGCTGCGGCACGGGCGAGACGTTCCGGAGGTCGTCCTGCTCGATCTTCGTTCCTCGACACAGGGCGACGAGTTGCCGGCAGAAACCGCACTGCGCGAACACCTTTCCCGCTCGATGGCCGATGCGCAGACACTTCTGTGCGAAGAGCTGCTCCACAAGACGCTGATCGTCTGCGTCACTCGCCGCGCCCACAGCGCGAGCATCGCGGAGAGCGCGCCGGACGCTCTCGGCGCAGCATGCGCGGGCATGATGCGCTCGGTCTCGAGCGAGCATCCGGGCCGTGTGCGATTGATCGATCTCGACGCAGGCCCGGTCGATCACCGGTTGATGACGGGTGCGATCGCCACCGACCATCCGCAGGTAGCTCTGCGCGGCGCCAGGGCGTTGGTCCCACGCCTCGCTCCCGCGGCCGAAGGCCTTCTCCGACTCCCTGCGATCGAGCAACCCTGGAGGCTGGTGCCAGGTCGAGACAAGACCTTGGACAGTGTCACGGCCGCACCGGCACCCGACCTCACGGTGCCGCTCGAACCGGGCCAGGTGCGCATCCGCGTGCTGGCCACCGGCGTGAACTTCCGTGATCCTTTGGTGGCGCTCGGCATGCTCGACGAAACCGCACTCGGTTTCGAAGTGGCCGGTGACGTGGTGGAGGTCGGCGAGCAGGCCGGCGACGTAGAGCTCGGCGCTCGGGTCGCCGCGGTCGTGCTGCACGCGGGCTCGAGGCCGGGGGCTTACGGACCCGTCGTCGTCGTCGACCGACGTGCCGTCCTCACCGTGCCCGCGCACTGGAGCCGTGCTCAGGCCGCAGGCGCGCCCATCGTGTTCCTCACGGCCTACCACGCGCTCGTCGAGCTCGCCGAGGTGAAACCGGGCATGCGGGTCCTGATCCATTCGGCGGCGGGGGGAGTCGGCATGGCCGCTGTCCAGATCGCCGCCATGCTCGGCGCCGAGATCTACGCGACCGCAAGCCTTTCCAAGCAGGGGGTCGTCGAGAAGATGGGGGTCCCGCGAGAACGCATCGCCGACTCCCGCACCCTCGAATTCGAACAGCAGTTCACCGAGGTCACGGGTTCCACCGGTGTGGATGTCATCCTCGGCAGCCTCGCAGGCGAAGCGGTGGATGCCTCGCTACGGCTTCTCCGGCCCGGCGGGATCTACCTCGAGATGGGCAGGACCGACCTCAGGGATCCAGCCACTGTCACCGCCGGGCACCCCGAAATCACCTACGATTGCATCAATATCGCGGTACTTCCGATGTCTCGGGTGGAAGCCGTTCTCGGCCATCTCCAGTCGCTGTTCGCCGACGGCCTGCTGAGCCCTCTGCCCGTCCGAACCTGGAACATCGGTCACGCGAGGGAAGTATTGCGACACCTCAGCCAGGGGCACAGCACGGGCAAACTCGTCCTGACTCAGCCCACTGCGCTCGCACCCGACGAGACAGTTCTGATCACCGGCGGTACGGGAAGCCTGGGTCGATTGCTCGCGCGTCATCTCGTCACCGCGCACGGTTGCCGCCACCTCCTCCTTGTCAGCCGCCAGGGCGACGAGGCGGCCGAGGCCCGGAAGCTGGCAGCTGAACTCGGTGAAATGGGTGCGCAGATCACCCTGGCGGCCTGCGATGTCGCAGACCGCGTCGCCCTGTCCCCGGTGATCCGAGATATCTCGCCTCGCCACCCACTCGGCGCTGTGGTTCATGCCGCCGGGATCTTGGACGATTGTCTGTTCACCGACCTCACCCCCGACCGGCTCCAGCGGGTTCTGGCGCCCAAAGCGATCGCCGCTCGACATCTCCATGAGCTCACCGCGGACATGAACCTGCGCGCGTTCGTGCTGTACTCGTCCATCGCCAACGTGGTCGGCACGGCCGGACAAGCGAACTACGCGGCAGCGAACGCCTTCCTCGATGCGCTGGCCTGCCACCGGCACCGCATCGGCCTGCCTGCCACATCCATCGCGTGGGGACTGTGGCGGCAGTCCAGCGCACTCACCGCCCACCTCGACGACACCGACCTGGCACGTCTTGCCCGACAAGGTCTTGCCCCACTCGACACCGCCGGCGCGCTGGACGTCTTCGACATGGCCCTGGAGCAGGATGAGCCCCTTCTCGCCGCGACGGCGCTCTCGCCCATCGACCCTGGTACGCCGCTGGCTGCGGTCCTGGCCGAACTGCCTCGGCATCACACGCCTTCACCTGTCGGCGAAGGGTCCGGCTCCGCCACACAAGACTTCCCCCGACCGAAACTGCTGGGCTTGCCACCCAGCGAACGGGTCAAAGCACTGACAACCTTGATTCGTACCCACGCCGCTGTCGTGCTGGGACACCAGGATCCCGACGCCCTCGCCGCGGATCGGACCTTCCGAGACGCCGGGTTCGACTCGCTGTCCAATGTCGAGCTGCGCACTCGCCTCAGCAGCGCTACCGGCGTCCGGCTCACGGTCGCAGGCATCCTGGACCATCCGACCCCGACCCGCCTCGCCGTCTATATCAACGAGGTTCTCGACCGGGACAGCGGCTCCCGACCCCTCGACTTCCCGTAGGCGGAGAAAATGCTTTCGAAGGGAAAACAAATGCCAACAGGCGAAAACCTTCCGCGCACTTCTGTTCGAACCGTCGGTGGAAACGATATCGCGGTTCGCAGCCTGCGGTTATCCGACCTGGATCAACTGGTGGACATGGAGCGCACCAAGTGGGACCACCAACAGGCAGCGACAGCCGAGGAGCTGTTCGAGAGAATCGATCAGCTACCCGAACATGCCGCGGGCGCGTTCTCGGACGGGGACAGACTCCTCGCGTCCATGTTCGCTCGACCCATCACCAAGGAAACGATTCGCGAGGCGGAGAATTGGAGAGCGTGTGCCTACGCCCCACTTCCCCCACGCGGCAGTACCGATTGCCTGTTCGGCGTGAGTCTGACCAGCACCAGCTCCGCGGCGGCCGGAGCTCTCTTTCGCTCGTTCTTGCCGCAGCTGGCCGAATTGGGTTATCGGAACCTGTACGGCGGGTCGACCGTCCCTGGATTGCGCGAATGGATCAAGGCCAACCCGGAGGGTTCACCCCTGTCCTACGTGCGGGCGGCAAACGATGACGGGACGCCCGTCGACCGGCAGCTCCGCTACTACTATGTGAACGGCTTCACGACGATTGTCTCGGTCAAGCCGAATTACTTTCCCCACCCGCAGTCCCTGGACTACGGGGTCGTGATCCACAGGAGTCTTTGATCCAGCTGTGGACGACCGCATACAGCGCGAGCCGAGGGGAGAAGAAATGCTGCAGCTACGACCGGCAACCGGACCGTTGAGCAAGTACATCGCCAGAAAAGAACCAGCGTTCCTTCCGGGGCTGGCCGCCGGCTGGCCGGCCGTGCATCGGTGGGATTTCGACTTCCTCGGCAAGTTGCGGCCCGAGATGACCATCGAGCTGGTTCGGGGGGATCGTGAGAGCGCCGCGACACATTTCACCGAGTCGACGCTGGGAGCGTACATGGAGTTCCTCGCTCTCGACGATCCCGGCGAGGAATCCCTGTATCTCAAGGAATTCGACCTTTTGCGTAGGTTCCCGCAGCTTCAGGCCGACATATCGCCTCGAAAGAGACTTTTCCCACGGCGGGCGGTCTCCCCACCGCCCGGCGTCTGGGTCGGCCCCGCGGGCGCGCGCACCGGTGATCACAACGACCTCCTGGGAAACAATGCCGAAGCGATCCGTGGACACAA
>NZ_JBHXMY010000229.1:0-8713 GCF_042720195.1 Nocardia sp. NPDC058497
CCGCCTATTTGGGGGGGGGGGCGGTGGGTTTTAAGCTGGGGTGTGCACTGCCCGACCTGGCGGGCGACACCGCCTCCTCCCCCGGGGTGGTCGCCGCGGCGCGCGCCGCCCTGCACGCGGGCAAGCCGATCCTCTGCGACGCCAACATGGTGGCCTCCGGCGTCACCCGCAAGCGCCTGCCCGCCGACAATCCGGTGCTCTGCAACCTCGCCGACCCGCGCGTCCCCGCGCTGGCCGCGCAGCTGGGCAACACCAGGTCGGTGGCGGCGCTGGAACTGCTGCGCGACCAGCTCGACGGCGCTGTGGTCGCCATCGGCAACGCCCCCACCGCGCTGTTCCACCTGCTCGACATGCTCGACGCCGGCGCACCCAGGCCCGCCGCGATCATCGGCATCCCGGTCGGCTTCATCGGCGCCGCCGAATCCAAGCAGGCGCTGATCGACTTCGGTGGGATCGAATTCCTCACCGTGCGCGGCAGACGGGGTGGCAGCGCGATCACCGCGTCGGCGCTCAACGCGATTGCGAGCGAACAGGAGTGAGTGAGATCAGCACCGGCAAACTGTGGGGTATCGGCCTCGGCCCCGGCGATCCCGAACTGGTGACGGTGAAGGCGGCCCGCCTCATCGCCGAAGCCGACGTCGTCGCGTTCCACAGCGCGCGCCACGGGCGCAGCATCTCGCGCGGCATCGCGGCGCCGTACCTGCGGGAAGGCCAGCTCGAGGAGCACCTGGTCTACCCGGTGACCACCGAGACCACCGATCATCCCGGCGGCTACCAGGGCGCGATCGACGAGTTCTACGAGCAGGCCGCGGCCCGGCTGGCCACGCACCTCGCGGCGGGGCGCACCGTCGCGCTGCTCGCCGCGGGTGACCCGCTGTTCTACAGCTCCTACATGCACATGCACCGGCGGCTGGCCGACCGGTTCGAGGCCGAGATCGTGCCCGGCATCACCTCGGTCAGCGCGGCCTCGGCCGCCCTGGGCACCCCGCTGGTCGAGGGCGAGCAGGTGCTCACCGTGCTGCCCGGCACCATGCCCGTCGACCAGCTGACCGAGCGCCTGCGCACCACCGACGCGGCCGCCATCATGAAGCTGGGCCGCACCTATCCCGGTGTGCGCCAAGCACTCTCGGACTCCGGACGGCTCGGCGACGCCTACTACGTGGAACGCGCGAGCAGCACCCGGGAACGTGTGCTGGCCGCCGCCGAGGTCGACGACGCCGATGTGCCGTACTTCGCCATCACCCTGGTGCCGGGGCCGACGCCGACCACGCCGATCGTCACCCGCTCGCAGCCTGCGACCGCGCTGGACACCAAGGCGGTAGCGCCGAGCACCCCTGCTGACGCAGGCCGACCCGGGTCGGCCACCACCGAGCCGGCGTCCGACACCCCTGTCGGCGCGCCGCCGATCGGCGGCGGCCTCGCCTCGCCCCCGGCGTCCGCACCCGCCGGGTCCGTGACCGCCGACCAGGCCGAACTCGCAGCCGGCGATCTCGGCGGCCCGCCGGGCGAAGTCGTTGTCGTCGGACTCGGTCCCGGCGATACCGCGTGGACCACGCCGGAAGTCACCGCCGCGCTGGCGGAAGCGACCGATCTCGTCGGCTACACCACCTACATCAACCGCGTCCCCGAGCAGCCGGGTCAGCGCAGGCACGCCAGCGACAACAAGGTCGAATCCGAACGGGCCGCCATGGCACTGGATCTGGCCAAGCGGGGCGCGCGCGTCGCGGTCGTCTCGTCGGGCGATCCCGGTGTCTTCGCGATGGCCGCCGCGGTGCTGGAGGTGTCGGCCGAACCGCAGTTCAAGGACGTGCCGGTGCGGGTACTGCCCGGGCTGACCGCGGCCAATGCCGTCGCCAGCCGGGTGGGCGCGCCGCTCGGGCACGACTATGCGATGATCTCGCTCTCGGACCGGCTCAAGCCGTGGGATGTTGTCGTCCAACGACTTTCGGCGATCGCGGCCGCGGATATGGCGATCGCGATCTACAACCCGGCCTCCTCGCAGCGGCGCTGGCAGGTCGGCGCCATGCGCGATGTCCTGCTCGCGCACCGGCCGCCGGAGACACCAGTGGTGCTGGGTCGCGATGTCGGCGGGCCGACCGAGTCGGTCCGGGTGATCACCCTGGGCGAGCTCGATCCGGACGAGGTGGACATGCGTACGCTGCTCATCATCGGCGCGTCCACCACCACCGCCTTCGACACCGCCGAGGGCACCAGGGTCTTCACCGCGCGCCGGTACGGCACCGGCGAGTAGCGAACACACCGCAACACCGGCATTCTTGGTTGCCGACACACCCAGGGCGTAACATTCCACTTAGGAATGTAGTTCGAAGGGAGTTGACCGTTGACCGATACCGCGACTCGACGCCGCCCGCTGAACTCCACCGCGGCCTCGCTACTCGGGTTCCTGCACGAAGGTCCGATGTCGGGCTGGGACCTGGCCACCCAGGCCCAGCTCCGCATCGGCGACTTCTGGACCATCACCCAGAGCCAGGTGTATCGGGAACTGTCCGCCATGGATTCGGCCGGTCTGGTCACCAAGGGCGAACGGGGCGCCAGGGAGCGCACACCGTACCGGATCACCGACACCGGGCGTGAGGCGTTCGCCGAGTGGATCGCCCGCGATCCGGGCGCCGAGACGATCCGGGTGCCGCTGCTGCTGACATTGTCCTTCGGCGAGCACCTCGAACCGGCCCATCGCGATCGGATCATCGCCGCCAACCGCAACATCCATCAGGATCGCCTCGACCACTACCTCGACGAGGACCCGACCGCCCTCGCGCCGCACCAGCGCGCCACCCTCGAATTCGGCATCGCCTACGAACGCGCGGTGCTGCACTGGTTCGACAAGCTCCCGCGCATCTTCACCGCGCCGAACCCAGGCTGACCTGCGGTAAGCCCACCCGGTGCGCGGCGGCGTCGTGCAGCCAGTCCACGGCGGCGGCGACCTCGTCGACCGTCACCGCGCCCAGGGGCAGCGGCGGCCGGTCGATCATCACGACCGGGAGCCCGGCGGTGCGGGCGGCGACGATCTTCGCCTCGGTCTGTTCACCACCGCTGTTCTTGGTGACGAGCACATCGATCCGATGACGTGACATCAGGACGAGTTCGTCGTCGAACGTAAACGGTCCACGCGCCAGCAGCAATTCGTAGCGCGGGGGCAGCGGAGCCGCGGGCGCGTCGATCGAGCGGATGACGAAACGGCGCCCTGCACAGCCCGCGAAGGCGCCGACACCCTGGCGGCCGATGGTGAGCAGCACCCGCTCACCGTGGGTGGCCAGCGCCGCGGCGGCCGACGTCAGATCGGGCACGCGCGTCCACAGGTCACCGGGGCGCTGCACCCATTCCGGCCGCCGCAGGTGCAGCGCGGGAATGCCGAGTTCGTCCGCGGCGGTCGCCGCATGGGCGCTGACCTGCGCCGCGAAGGGATGAGTCGCGTCCACGACGGCGTCGATCGCGTTCTCGCGCAGCCAGGTTCGGAGGCCCTCGACACCACCGAAACCGCCTATGCGTACCGGACCGACCGGCAGCCGCGGATGTGCGACCCGTCCGGCGAGGGACGACACGATGTCGAGCCCCCGCTCGTCGGATGCGATCCGGGCCAGCTCCCGGGCTTCGCCCGTGCCGCCGAGGATCAGGACCCTCAGGGCTGCCTGCCGACGCCGGCCGAACCCGCGCCGGCCAGCGACGCGCCGCCGCTGCCGGTGATAGTGGTGTCCTGCACCGCGGGCGCGGTGAAACTCGTGTATTTCATGTAACTCCTTTACCGGAATGGCCACGACCCTACCCCCGAGGCACGCGTCTTACACCTTCGGTTCGTAACTTTCCTGGCGTCGCGACCCTGCATGAACGGTTTTACCGTGATCTGCGCGTGATCTGCCTGTGATCGGACCAGCGCGCTCATCCACCGCTAACCAGCGGGTTTTCCGACGATCCACTGGGCGACCGGCAGGTGTGGCCGCCAGGCGGTGAACCCACCGAGCGCTTCGCCACGGTAGACCTGAAATTTTCGCAGGACGCCACCGTAGGTGGCTGACCAGTCCAGCAGCTGCGCTTCCGATTCCGCGGTGACCACGTTGGCGA
The DNA here is from genome assembly GCF_042720195.1 of Nocardia sp. NPDC058497. NCBI lineage: Bacteria > Bacillati > Actinomycetota > Actinomycetes > Mycobacteriales > Nocardiaceae > Nocardia > Nocardia sp. NPDC058497. The sequence continues at coordinate 4,081 of NZ_JBHXMY010000229.1, forward strand.
CCAGCCTGCCGCCGGGGCGCAGGCGCTGCCAGCACTGCGCGAACACACCGTCCTGGGTGAGACCGCCGCCGAGAAATATCGCGTCCGGCGCGGGAAATTCCGCATCGGCAAACTCTGAGCGCACCTCGCCGCGGATCGTTATTCCGGGGACGCCGAGGAAGGTGGCATTCGCGGCGATCTGTTCCCGGCGGGCGGGAAGGCGTTCGAAGGTGACGGCACGGCACAGCGGATGGGTGCGGCACCATTCGATGGCGATGCTCCCCGATCCGCCGCCGACATCCCACAGCAATTCCCCCGGCGCCGGTGCCAGCGCGGTGACGGTGAGCGCGCGGACCTCGGCTTTGGTGAGCTGGCCGTCGCCGGTGAAGGCGGTGTCGGCCAAGCCGGGCAGGCGGGTGTCGCGACGGCGGCCCGAGTCGGCGACGCACTCGACGGCGACGATGTTGAGCGGGTCACCGTGGGGGTGCGACCAGGTCGTGGCGGTGCCGGTGAGCAGGCGTTCGGCGGGGCCACCCAGTTGTTCGAGGACTGTCAGCGTGGAATCGCCGAACCCGTTGTCGGACAACAACTGTGCCAGCTGGGCGGGGGTGGACTCGTCTTCGCTGAGCACTAGGACACGGCGGCGGTCGGCCAGCTCGGGCAGAACCGTCGGCAACGGTCGGGCAACCACGCTCACCACGGGGGTCTCGGCCAGTGGCCAGCCGAGTCGCGCGCATGCCAGCGACGCCGAGGACGGTTGCGGGAACACGCGCAGCGACTGTGCGCCGAACCGGCGGGCGAGGGTGACGCCGATGCCGTAGAACATGGGGTCGCCGCTGGCCAGGACGCCGATACGCCGATCGGCGTTGCGCGCGAACAACTCCGGCAGGGCGGGCAGCAGCGGGCTCGGCCACGGCACCTGTTCGGCATCACCGGGCGGGAGCAAGGCCAGTTGACGCGGGGAGCCGAACATGACGTCACATTCCAGAATCGCCGTTCGCGCGGTCTCGCCGAGACCAGACCAGCCATCGGCGCCGATGCCGACCACCACGATCGGCCGGCCCGCCCATTCCGCCTCGGTCACCGCGGCATCCGGCGCCACACGAACTGCGGCAGCAGCCGCATCACGAAGAACGCCACCGCGAGCCTGCCGGGTACAGCGACGCGGGTCGCGCCCTTGTGCAGGCTGCGCACGACGGCCTCGGCGACCTGATCGGGGGTGCTCGACATCGGTGCGGGGTCCATGCCGGTGGTCATGCGACCGATCACGAAACCGGATCGGACCAGCAGCAGTTGCACGCCGGTGCCGTGCAGGGCGTCACCGAGGCCGCTGGCGAAGCCGTCCAGGCCCGCTTTGGCCGATCCGTAGACGTAGTTCGCCCTGCGCACGCGGACGCCCGCGATAGAGCTGAAGACGACGATCTGGCCTGAGCCCTGGGCACGCATCAGGTTCGCGAGGGTGGTCAGCACGCTGACCTGGGCGACGTAGTCGGTGTGCACGACGGCGACCGCGTGCGCCGGGTCGTGTTCGGCGCGCTCCTGATCACCGAGGACGCCGAAGGCGAGGACCGCGGTCGCGAGGCCACCGTGTTCGGCGGCGAGCTTGTCCAGCAGCGGTGCGTGGGCGGCGGTGTCGTCGGCGTCGAATTCCACGGTGTGCACGGCGCTCGCGCCTGCCGCGCGCACCTGCTCGATCTCGGCGTCCAGCGCGTCGGACCGGCGGGCGGCCAGGATCACCACGCGTCCGGGGGCCAGTCTGCGCGCCACCTCGAGGCCGATCTCACTGCGCCCGCCCAGGACCAGCACCGGTCCGTCGTTCTGCTGCTTTCCCATGGGGTCAGTCTGCCCGATCCGACCGCGGTCGCGGATCCAGGTCGAGAGCCGAAACCCGCGGACCCGGCCGATGATCGGCCCGGCTACCGTTTCCCCATGCCGACCGCCACCGCACAACTCTCCCCCGCCGCCCTCGCTTTCGTCGCCGAGCGGCACCTCGCCACCCTCACCACCCTGCGCGCCGACGGCACCCCGCATGTGGTCGCGGTGGGCTTCACCTGGGATCCCGAGAGCGGGATCGCCCGCGTGATCACCGACGGCGCGTCGGTGAAGGCACGCAATGCCGGACGCGGTGGCTATGCGGCGGTGAGCCAGGTCGACGGGGCGCGCTGGCTCACTCTCGAGGGGCCGGCGACGGTGCTCGGCGAGGCCGACGACGTCGCGGAGGCCGTGCGCCGCTACACCGAGCGCTACCGGGTGCCGCGCGAGAACCCGACGCGTGTCGTCGTCGCGATCCAGGTGCGTCGCGTGTTGTCGTCGAGCACGCTGAAATAGCCTGCGCCCGAACCACACAGCGCGGGCGCCTGCCCCCGCCCTGAAACAGCCTGTGCGCGAACCGCTTACAGAACCGTCAGACCGTGCGGGCGGTTGTTCATCGACTCGGCGCCGTCCTCGGTGACGACCACGATGTCCTCGATGCGGGCGCCCCACTTGCCGCGGAAGTAGATGCCAGGTTCGATGCTGAACGCCATGCCCGGCTCGAGGACCAGGTCGTTGCCCGCCACGATGTAGGGCTCCTCGTGCACCGACAGGCCGATGCCGTGGCCGGTGCGGTGCACGAAGGCGTCGCCGAGGCCCGCGTCGGCGAGCACGGTGCGCGCGGCGGCGTCGACGGACTCCGCGGTCACCCCGGGGCGCACGGCGGCCACAGCGGCCGCCTGGGCGGCCTCGAGCAGGGCCACCTGCTCGGCGACCTGCTTGCCCGGGGTGCCGAGCACATAGGTGCGGGTGGAGTCGGAGAAGTAGCCGGGCTCGACGGGTCCACCGATGTCGATGACGACCACGTCGTCCTGCTGGATCGTCCGATCGGAGACCTCGTGGTGCGGGTCGGCGCCGTGCGGGCCACTGCCGACGATGACGAACGCCGCGGCGGTGTGGCCCTCCTCGACAATCGCGGCGGTGATGTCGGCGGCCACCTCGGATTCGGTGCGACCCGGGCGCAGGAACTCCCCCATCCGGGCGTGCACCCGGTCGATGGCCGCGCCCGCCCGGCGCAGCGCCGCGATCTCGGCGTCGTCCTTGATCATCCGCGATCGCCGCAGCACCGGTGTCGCCGAGGCGGGCAGACCGGTGGTGGACTGGGCCAGCGGGATCAGGTGCAGGGCGGGCATGGCCTCGGCCACGGCGATGCGGGAACCGGCGTGCAGCGTCGAGTGCACCAGCTGGTAGGGATCGACGCCGTCGACCCAGTCCAGCACCCGCAACCCGAGTTCACCGGCCGCCGACTCCGCCAGCGACGCCAGTTCGAGTTTCGGGATCACGACCGCCGGGGTTGCCCCGTCGGAGGTGATCACCAGGCAGGTGAGCCGCTCGAAGGACTGGGCCCTCGAACCGATCAGATACTGCAGGTCGGGGCCCGGCGTGATGAGCAGGGCGTCCAGATGCGCCGCGCGCATCGCCTCGACCGCCCGCTCCAGTCGCCTGCCGTAGACCTCCGCCGCGAACCGTGTCTCCGTCTGCGCGCTCATAAGAGGCGACGTTACCCGCCCCGCACCGACCGTCGCAGTATCGGCAACCGGAGCGGAATCGGATCGTGCCACGGTCGGCGTCGCGACCAGGACGGCGCCGTCACGGGCACCGGGACCCGTCTTCGGGGCACAATCACCGGTGTGACCGTTGACCAGACCCCCCACGGACCCCTGTTGATCCTCGACGGCGCCAGCCTCTGGTTCCGCGCCTACTACGCGATCCCCGACAAGCTCAGGGGCGCCGACGGGCGCTCGGTGAACGCGCTGCGCGGTTTCACCGACATGGTGGCCTCGCTGATCACCAAGCACCGGCCGAGCAGGCTCGTCGTCGGGCTCGACCTGGACTGGCGGCCGCCGTTCCGGGTGGCGCTGGTGCCGTCCTACAAGGCGCACCGGCTCGACACCAGCAGCGGCGCGGCGCCGGGCGCCGAGGAGGTGCCCGACACGCTCACCCCGCAGGTGGAGATGATCCTGGAGGTGCTCGCCGCGGCGGGCATCTGCACCGGCGGCGCGGAGGGGCTCGAGGCCGACGACGTGCTCGGCACGCTCGCCAGCCGGGAACGCACGGATCCGGTGGTGGTCGTCAGCGGTGACCGTGACCTGCTGCAGCTGGTCCGCGACGACCCGGCCCCGCCGGTGCGGGTCCTCTACGCGGGCCGCGGGCTGGCCAAGGCCGAGCTGTTCGGTCCCGCCGAGGTATCCGCGAAATACGGTGTGCCCGAACAGAACGCGGGCCCTGCCTACGCCGATATGGCCACTCTGCGCGGTGACGCCTCCGACGGTCTGCCCGGCGTCGCCGGCATCGGTGACAAGTCGGCCGCCCAGCTGATCTCGAAGTTCGGCTCGCTGGACGCGCTGCTGGTGGCCGTGGACGACCCCGGTTCCGACCTGGCCAAGGGTGTGCGGGCGAAACTGGTTGCGGCACAGGACTATCTGAAGGTCGCCGCGCCGGTGGTCCAGGTCGTGCGCGATGCCGAGGTGATCCTGTCCGGCCCGGACACCCTGCCCGCGACACCGGCCGACCCGGACCGGCTCCTGGAACTGGCCACCACCTACAACGCCGAGAGCCCGATCACCCGCCTGGTCACCGCGCTGACGGCGGTGCAGCGCGTGGGGGGACGCTGAGACGCAGC
>NZ_JBHXMY010000230.1:0-8706 GCF_042720195.1 Nocardia sp. NPDC058497
GGGGTCGCGAACCGCGCCGGAACCGGGTCGATCGCGGTCGAACGCATGGCGGGCAAGCTGGCCTATCTGGAGGCCGCGCTGGTTGCCGCCGGCGCGGACCGGTTCGCGGGTACCAGTGGCATGGGGCACACCCGGTGGGCGACCCATGGCGCCCCGACGGACCGCAACGCGCACCCGCATCGCGATGACTCCGGGAAGCTGGCCGTCGTCCACAACGGGATCATCGAGAACTTCGCGCCGCTGCGCCGCGAGCTCGAGAACGCCGGGGTCGAGCTGCTCAGTGACACCGACACCGAGGTCGCGGTGCATCTGGTCGCGCGCGCCTACGCGGAAGGACCCACCGCGGGCGACTTCACCGCGAGCGCGCTGGCCGTGCTGCAGCGTCTCGAGGGTGCGTTCACGCTGGTCTTCACCCATGCCGATCATCCCGGCACGATCGTCGCGGCCCGGCAGTCGACGCCGCTGGTCGTCGGCGTCGGGCAGGGCGAGATGTTCATCGCCTCCGATGTCACCGCGTTCATCGAGCACACCCGCGAGGCGGTCGAGCTCGGGCAGAACCAGGCCGTGGTGATCACCGCCGACGGCTACACCGTCACCGACTTCGCCGGGAACACCGAGGGCGTGGTCACCAGGCCGTTCACCATCGACTGGGATCTCGCCGCCGCCGAGAAGGGCGGCCACGACTACTTCATGCTCAAGGAGATCGAGGAGCAGCCGACCGCGGTCGCCGACACCCTGATGGGGCATTTCGTCGTCGACGAGAACGGCGGCCGGATCGTCCTGGACGAGCAGCGTCTCGCCGATCAGGAGCTGCGCGAGTTCGACAAGGTGTTCGTCGTCGCGTGTGGCAGTTCCTACCACGCTGGCCTGCTGGCCAAGTACGCGATCGAGCACTGGACGCGGGTGCCGGTGGAGGTCGAGCTCGCCAGCGAGTTCCGCTATCGCGACCCGGTGCTGGACCGGTCGACGCTGGTGGTGGCGATCTCGCAGTCCGGCGAGACCGCCGACACGCTCGAAGCGGTGCGGCACGCCAAGGAGCAGAAGGCGCGCGTGCTCGCGATCTGCAACACCAACGGCGCGCAGATTCCGCGCGAGTCGGACGCGGTCATCTACACCAGGACCGGGCCGGAGATCGGTGTCGCGTCGACCAAGGCGTTCCTCGCGCAGGTGGCGGCCAACTATCTGGTCGGCTTGGCGCTGGCGCAGGCGCGCGGGGTCAAGTACCCCGACGAGGTCGCTCGCGAGTTCGCCGAGCTCGAGGCCATGCCCAAGCAGATCGCGCGGGTGCTGGAGACCGGTTCGCAGGTGCGGGCCATCGCGCGCGAGCTGGCGCACGTGCCGACGGTGCTGTTCCTGGGTCGCCACGTCGGCTACCCGGTGGCGCTGGAAGGTGCGCTCAAGCTCAAGGAGCTCGCGTACATGCACGCCGAGGGCTTCGCCGCGGGTGAGCTCAAGCACGGGCCGATCGCGCTGATCGAAGACGGTCTGCCGGTGATCGTGGTGATGCCGTCGCCGAAGGGCCGTCCAGTGCTGCACTCGAAGCTGCTCAGCAATATCCGCGAGATCCAGGCCCGTGGCGCGCGGACCATCGTGATCGCCGAGGAGGGCGACGACACGGTGCGCCCGTTCGCGGACGATCTGATCGAGATCCCGGCCGCGCCGACGCTGTACCAGCCGCTGCTGTCGACCATTCCGCTGCAGATCTTCGCCGCCGAGGTGGCGCAGGCTCGCGGGTACGACGTGGACAAGCCGCGCAACCTGGCCAAGTCGGTCACCGTCGAATAGGACGTGAGCGGCCGGCCTTCGGGGCCGGCCGTCGCGATCACTCGACCGTGATGGAGCCGCGCATGTCGGGGTGGAGGCTACACAGGTAGCGGTAGGTGCCGGGCTGGGTGAAGGTGTAGGACCATTCGCCCTTGTCGATGATGGGGCTGTTGATGCCCATCGCCTTGTCGCCGATGCCCTGGACGTTGTGCGGGGCCTTGTCGGAGAACTTCCAGGTGACGGTCTCGCCGACCTTGATGGTGACGTCGGCGGGGGAGTACTTCATGCCGCTGACGTCGATCGCCAGGTCGGTCGGCTTGTGCTCGGTCTGCGTGGTCGTGGTGGTGACCGGGCGCGGCTTGCGGGTGGTGGTGGAGGCGGCGTTCCCGCCGTCGCCGGAACAACCGGCGGACAGCAGGGTGGCGGCCACGGCGAATCCGGCGACAACCCGGGCGGATGCGGCGCGGTGACGAACCATCGACATGGGTGTGCAGCGTAGTCTGCGAACGATCGCGGACCGGCCGTGGCCCGCGTCGGGACCGGGAGGCGACGATGTCGGATCGGCGTGGCTACTTCACCGCCGACGAGGTGCGGGCGGCCGAGGCGGAGCTGTTCACCCGGGTACCTGCGGGGATGCCGATGCGGCGGGCGGCGTACGGACTGGCGACGGTGGTTGCCGACGAATTGCGTTCGGGGACCGGCGGTGTGGTTGGCCGGGCGGTGGGGTTGCTGGTCGGGTCGGGTGACAACGGTGGGGACGCGTTGTGGGCTGGATCGATGCTGGCGCGGCGGGGGGTGGCGGTGACCGCGGTGCTGCTGAATCCGGAACGGGCGCATCGGGAAGGGCTCGCGGCGCTGCGGGCGGCCGGTGGGCGGGTGGTGGATCGGCTCGGTGCGGTGGATCTGGTGATCGATGGGATCGTGGGGATCTCCGGTCGGGGGGCGTTGCGGCCTGCTGCCGCGGAGATGGTTGCGGCGCTTGATGTTCCGATCGTCGCGGCGGATCTGCCCAGTGGGGTCGATCCGGATACGGGGGCGATCGACGGGCCCGCGGTGCGTGCGGCTGTGACGGTGGCGTTCGGTGCGTACAAGCCGGTGCATGCGCTCGCTTCATCCCACTGCGGACGAATCGTGCTGGTACCGATCGGTTTACAGCTGCCCGGCCCGGGACTCGCTCAGCTCGATCCGGCGGCGATCGGGGCGGGCTGGCCGGTTCCGCGGGCGCAGGACGACAAGTACAGCCAGGGCGTTGTCGGGGTGTGCGCTGGCAGTGCGAAGTATCCGGGTGCCGGGGTGCTGAGTACCGGTGCGGCGGTGGCGGCGACGGCGGGGCTGGTGCGCTACGTCGGGGACGACACCGAGGTGCTGGAGAAGTTCCCCGAAGTGATCGCCAGTCATACGATCTCGGGCGCCGGTCGGGTGCAGGCGTGGGTGTTCGGTCCCGGTGCGGGCACGGACGTGGCCGCCAGGGACCGGCTCGCGCAGGTGCTGGCCACCGATCTGCCGGTGCTCGTCGACGCCGACGGGCTCACCCTGCTCGCCGCCGAACCCGCGCTGGTTCGCGGCCGGACCGCGCCGACCGTGCTGACACCGCACGCCGGTGAGTTCGCCCGGCTCACCGGTGCGGAGCTCGGGCCGGATCGGGTGGCCGCTGTTCGTGCGCTCGCCGACGAGTGGCAGGCGACCGTGCTGCTCAAGGGGCGGGCGACGGTCATCGCCGCACCTGGCGAGGCGACCTTGGTCAACGATGCGGGCGGGTCGTGGGCCGCGACCGCGGGCTCGGGTGATGTCCTGTCGGGGATCATCGGGGCGCTGCTCGCGGCAGGCCGGCCGCCCGCCTGGTCGGCTGCGGCCGCCGCGCGCGTTCATGCGCTGGCCGCCAACCTCGCCGCGTTCGACGGTCAACCCGCGGCGGCGCCGATCTCGGCCTCGCCGCTGCTGCAGCACATCCGGCCGGCTGTTCGGGTATTGCGAGAACTCGCCGGCGTCTGAGCAGGAGATGTCCCAGGTGAGGTTTTCCAGGACGGGTGCCGCCCCCGGTGCTGCGAATTCCGCGGGTCCTGGCAGGATCGGGGCTGTGAATGCGCAAGTGGAAACTGTCATCGACCTGGATGCCATTGCCCACAACGTGCGTGTGCTGCGTGAGTTCGCGCAGGGCGCCGCGGTGATGGTGGTGGTCAAGGCTGACGGTTACAACCACGGCGCAGTCGAGGTGGCGCGGACGGCGTTGGGGGCGGGGGCCGCCGAGCTGGGGGTGACCACCGTTGCCGAGGCGCTGACGTTGCGTGCCGCGGGGATCACCGCGCCGATCCTGTGCTGGCTGAACACCATCGATGCCGACTACCGCGCCGCGATCGCCGGGGACATCGAGATCGGGGTGTCCTCGCTCACGCAGTTGCGGGCCGTCGAGCAGGCTGCCAGGGCGACCGGTCGCACCGCGACGGTCTCGCTCAAAGTCGATACCGGGCTCAATCGCAACGGGGTGTCGGTCGCCGAATATCCGCAGGTCCTGAAGGCTCTGCGCGCGCTCGTCGACGAGCGGGTCGTCCGGTTCCGCGCGATCTTCTCCCATCTCGCGCACGCCGACGAGCCGGACCATCCCATGCTGGACCGCCAGCGGGAGCGCTTCCTGGAGGCGATCGCCCAGGCCAAGGAGCAGGGGCTCGAACCGGAGCAGGTCCATCTGGCGAACTCCGCGGCGACGCTGACCAGGCCCGACCTGCACTTCGACCTCGTGCGCCCCGGCATCGCCGTCTACGGACTGTCCCCGATCCCGGAACTCGGCGACTTCGGACTGCGCCCGGCGATGACGCTGCAAGCAGAGGTCACGCTGGTGAAGCGGGTGGCCGCCGGGGAGGGCGTATCGTACGGGCATCGCTGGACCGCGCCGCGCGATACGACGGTGGCGCTGGTGCCCGCCGGGTACGCCGACGGTGTATTCCGCTCGCTGAGTGGACGTTTCGAGGTATGGCTCGGCGGTTCCCGGCACCGTAATGTCGGGCGGGTGTGCATGGACCAGTTCATGGTCGACCTCGGCGACAACGCGGGCGGCGTGCGGGCGGGCGATCGGGCGGTGCTGTTCGGCGGTGGCGCCGGCCACCCGCACGCGCTCGACTGGGCCAGGCTGCTCGACACGATCGACTACGAGATCGTCTGCTCACCGCGCGGCAGAGCCGTCCGCCGGTACGTGGGGACCGGCCGATGAGCCGCGGGGCGGTGATCCTGCGCGGCGGACTGGCGACCGCGGGCCTGCTCGGCGCGCTCGCCGTGGCGCACACTCTGCGCCGGATCGGGGCGCGCGTGCTGTGGCCCGCCGAACGTGACGAGTATCGCGACGAGAACTTCGCCCTGATCGATGAGGACGAACCCGGTGTCGTGATCGCCGACGACGGTGTGTCGCTGGCCACCCGCACCTACGGCGACGACTCCGCCGAGCTGACGATCGTGTTCGTGCACGGCTTCTGCAACAGCATGGAGTCGTTCCACTTCCAGCGCCGTGATCTGGCCAGGCAGTGGGGCGATCGGGTCCGGATGGTCTTCTTCGACCAGCGCGGACACGGCCGCTCCGGCACCCCGAGCACCCAGAGTTGCACGGTGGCACAGCTCGGCCACGATGTCGCCGCGGTGGTGCGCGAGTGCGCGCCCGCCGGACCGGTGGTGCTGGTCGGGCATTCGCTCGGCGGGATGGCCGTGCTCGCGGCGGCGGCGCAGTTCCCCGAACTGGTCGCGTCGCGGGTGACCGCGGTCGGGCTGTTCAGTACCGCGGCCGCCGAGGTGACCGCCACCGGGTTGCCGCAGCTGCTGCGCCATCCCGCGATCGACGGCTTCCGGATGGCGGTGCGGACCGCCCCCGCGCTGGTCCAGGTGAGCCGTACCGCTGGCAAGCACCTGGTCGCGCCGATCCTGCACGTCAGCTCGTTCCACGGCCAGGTGAGCCCGACGCTGTCGCGGTTCACCACCATGATGATCGACCGCACCCCGGTCGGCACGATCGAGAAGTTCCTGAAAGCGATTGAGCTGCACGACGAGTCGGCCGCGCTGCCGGTGCTGGCCGACGTGCCGGTGCTGGTCCTGTCCGGCGCGCACGACATGGTGATCCCGTTCCGCAACTCGCACGTGCTGGCCAGGGCACTGCCCAACAGCGAGCTGGTGCGGGTGAACGAGGCCGCGCACATGCCGCACCTGCAGTGCCCCGACGTGACGCTGGACGCACTCGACCGGCTGCTGGCGAGCGCGGGCTTCGGCGACGCACGTGGTGGGGAGGCCGTCGGTGGCTGATCCACAGCAGCGTGTGCTGACCACGGTCGAGGACACCGAGGCGTTCGGCCGGGAACTGGCCGCGACACTGCGCGAGGGCGACCTGGTGGTCCTCGACGGTCCGCTCGGCGCCGGGAAAACTGCCCTGACCAGGGGAATCGCGGCCGGGCTCGGAGTATTGGGCCGGGTCAGCTCGCCGACGTTCATCATCGCGCGGGCGCACAAGGCTGGGCAGCGCCCGGACGGCACCCCCGGGGTTGCGCTGGTGCATGTCGACGCGTATCGGCTCGCCGGCGACCTGGACGAGCTCGACGCGCTCGACCTCGACACCGACCTGCATCACGCGGTGGTGGTGGTCGAGTGGGGCAAAGGTGTCGTCGAACACCTCTCGGAACGGCATCTGCGGGTGCAACTCGCCAGGGAACCGGAATCCGATGTGCGCACGGCGATCTGGGAGTGGATCGAATAGTCGGCCCACCGGCGGGCACAGCTGCGCGCCGGGCGCCGATACCACCCGGTATTGTTGAGACAATCATGCTCGTACTAGCAGTCGACACCGCGACACCCGCCGTTACAGCGGGATTGGTGCATCTGTCACCTGCCGCCGACGCGGACTCCCGGCCCGCCGTGGCGACGCTCGCTGCCCGAGTGAAGGTCGACGCGCGCGCCCACGCCGAAGTGCTCACCCCGCAGATCCTGGAATGCCTCGCCGAAGCCGGGGTGCGTCGTGACGAGCTGGACGCGCTCGTCGTCGGTGTCGGGCCTGGCCCGTTCACCGGGCTGCGGGTCGGGATGGCCACCGCCGCCGCCTTCGGTGACGCGCTCGGGCTGCCGGTGCACGGCGTGTGCAGTCTCGACGCCATCGCCGCCGATACCGCGGGCGAGCAGCGCGAGGCGGGGGAACTGCTGGTGGTGACCGACGCGCGCAGGCGCGAGGTGTACTGGGCCCGCTACCTGAACGGGGCGCGCATCGCCGGTCCCGAGGTGTGCAAGCCCACCGAGGTGCCGCTCGGCGAGGCCGTCGCGGTCGCGGGTTCGGCCGCGCATGTCGACTACTTCGATCTGCCGGTGCTGCCCAGCGAGTCGCCGTCGCCCGCGGGTCTGGTGTCGGTCGCCGCGTCTGAGCTCCTGGCCGGAACCGCGCCCGAGGCGCTGGTCCCGCTCTATCTGCGCAGGCCCGACGCCGTCGAGAACAGCTTCCGCACCCTCGACCGGACCGGGGCGTGAGCGCCGTGTACCGGATCGAACCGATGACCCCTGCCGATATCGACCGCTGCGTCGAGCTCGAGCATCTGCTGTTCCCCGAGGACGACCCGTGGCAGGCGGTGTCGTTCCGCTCCGAACTGGCGGGCGCGCACAACCGCTACATCACCGCCCGCGACGCGAACGGTGTCATGGTCGGTTACGCGGGCATCGCGCTGCTCGGTGACGCCGCCCACCCCGAGGCCGAGGTGCACACCATCGGCGTCGACCCGGACTGTCATCGCGGCGGCATCGGCACGCTGCTGCTGGAGGCGCTGCTGGCCACGGCCGCCGAACGCGGCGGCCCGGTGTTCCTCGAGGTGCGCACCGACAACGCGCCCGCCATCGCGCTCTACGCCAAGCACGGCTTCCACATCATCGGGCTGCGCAAGAACTACTACCACCCCAGCGGCGCCGACGCGTACACCATGCGACGGCCCGAACTCACCGCAGCGGCCGACGAATGGGCCGCGCGCGGCAGGCAGGACGAGGTGCTGTCGTGATCGTCATGGGCATCGAAAGCTCTTGCGACGAAACGGGAGTCGGCATCGTCCGGCGCGACCCGGACGGATCGCTGCACCTGCTCGCCGACGAGGTGGCCTCCAGCGTCGACCAGCACGCCCGCTTCGGCGGTGTGGTCCCCGAGATCGCCTCGCGCGCGCATCTCGAGGCGATCGTGCCCGCCATGCGCCGGGCACTGGCCGCTGCCGGGATCAGCAAGCCGGACGCGCTCGCCGTCACCATCGGCCCCGGCCTCGCCGGTGCGCTGCTGGTCGGTGTCGCCGCGGCCAAGGCGTACGCGGCGGCCTGGGATGTGCCGTTCTACGCGCTCAACCACCTCGGCGGGCACGTCGCGGTCGACACGCTCGAGCACGGCCCGCTGCCGCCCGCGGTGGCGCTGCTGGTCTCGGGCGGGCACACCCACCTGTTGCAGGTCACCGATCTGGGCGAGCCGATCACCGAACTCGGCAGCACCGTCGACGACGCCGCGGGCGAGGCCTTCGACAAGGTCGCCCGGCTGCTCGGCCTCGGCTACCCGGGCGGACCGTACCTGGACGCGGCCGCCGCCGGTGGCGATCCGCGCGCGATCGCGTTCCCACGCGGCATGACCGGGCCGCGTGACGCCCGCTACGACTTCTCCTTCTCCGGCCTCAAGACCGCGGTCGCCCGCTATGTCGAAGCGGCACAGCGCCAGGGCATCACGTCCGAGCAGCTACCGATCCCGGATATCGCCGCGTCCTTCCAGGAAGCGGTCGCCGACGTGCTCACCATGAAGGCCGTGCGCGCCGCGCAGGACGTCGGGGTGGACACGATCGTGCTCGGCGGTGGCGCCGCCCCCCACACCCGCCCCCACACCCACCCCCACCACCGTAGCACCCCCGCGGGTGTGACCAGTCTCTTATAAAAAAAAGAAGCTGACCCCGCAATCATAAGTGTTTTAAT
>NZ_JBHXMY010000231.1:0-8703 GCF_042720195.1 Nocardia sp. NPDC058497
GGGGCCCCCCCAACAACCCCCCCACCCACCCCCCCCACTTCAGCGCCGCCCGCCCCGCGCCCAACAACGCCGCGCTCGTCGAGGCGGCGCGGGTGCCCGCCGCGGTGGTCGACGAGGCCGACGAGATCCTGTCGCTGGCCGCCGAACTCCTGCCGATCGGTAATCCCAACGTGGTCACCGACATCGGCGCGGCCGCCGACGCCGCCCGCGCGGCGGCCATGAGCTCGCAGCTCAATATCGAGATCAATGCCTGCTCGCTGCCCGCGGCGCTGGGCGACGCGTTCGCCGCGGCCCTGCTGCGCGTCGACACGATCGCCGCCCGGGCGGACGCCCTGCACGCCGATGTCCTGCACGCGGTACGCGGCTGAATCACGGCAGCGCAAACACAAGACGACACACCGTAAGACCTGTCGGCCGTTACCACTTCGATAGGTCTAGTTGATCATGGCGGCCTAGACTTGGAATCCGCCTACGAGTGACTGAAGGGGTGGCGTTTATGAGAAACGCACTTCGTTTCCTGTTCGTCGCGGCCATGGCGGCATTGCTGGCCGCATTCTGGTCCGGATCCGCATCGGCGGCCCTGATCGGCGGAACTCCGACCGCGACGGTCACCGCGATATCACCGGCGAACGGACAGGTCGTCGGCGTCGCCGCGCCGGTCACGTTCACCTTCGCGGCGCCGGTCGCCGACCGCGCCGGCGCCGAACGCGCCGTGGCGATCCGGTCCACCGACGCGCTGCCCGGCACCTTCGCCTGGGTCGACGACACCCAGTTGCGCTGGACACCGACCGGCACGCTGCCCGCGAGCTCACCGATCTCGGTGCAGTTCGGCAACCAGCGCACCGAGTTCCAGACCAACCAGGGCGTCTACGCCGAGGCGAACCTGTCGGCGCACCGATTCATCGTCAGCATGGGCGGACAGGTCGTGCGCGACATGCCCGCGTCCATGGGCAAGCCCGGTTTCGAAACGCCGACGGGCAATTTCACGGTGCTGGAGAAGTTCCGGTCCGTGGTGTTCGACTCGCGCACCATCGGCATCCCGCTCGACGACCCCGAGGGCTACATCATCGACGGCGAATGGGCCGAAAGGCTCACCTGGGGTGGCGTATTCGTGCACTCGGCACCGTGGTCGGTGGACTCGCAGGGCTATGCCAACGTGAGCCACGGCTGCATCAATCTCGCCCCCGGTGACGCGGCCTGGTACTACGAAAATGTCGGCATCGGTGACCCGGTCTACATTCACTGGTGAGTAATTCCCTCGTGGCATTCGGCGTTCCCACCGTCAGCGCAGTATCGTGCCCGTAACGAAATCGTTGCGGGACGGAACCTGACGGCGACTCCCCTGATGAAGGTGGGGCGATGGATCGACCGGATGCACACAGACCGACCGGGGCTCGACAGCACGACCCCGGTTCGGCCGGTGATCCGTTCACTGCTGCCACGCCGTGGCGGCCCGGTCGTGACCTGGGTGCGCCACGGCCACGCAGGCTGACCGAAACGTCTGGTCCGCAGCCGGTTACCGGCCCGCGGCACCGGGTCGAAGGGCCTGCGACACCGGCGGGCATTCCGGTGATCTCCCTGTCCGCGGCGCACGCGCCCGAGCGGACCGCGCAGTTCGCTCCCGTGCACAGTCTCGCCCCGGCCGACAATTACGACACCGATCGGCTGCCCATCGTCGGCGGGCCTTTCGATCCCGGTGCGCGCCACGCGCTTCCGGATCCGCCGGTGGCGAGCACCGAGCCCGACAACGGGCCGAGCACCGACAAACTGCCCATCATCGCCCCCGCGGGCACCTGGGCGGACTGGGTCACGGCCGAGCAGGAACCGGCGCCGCGGCCCACGCCCGACTATTCCGGTGACGACGAGGTCTTCGCGCGGATGATCGACCGGTCACGGCGCAAGCGACGCCCGCCGCGCTGGGCGGCACCGCTGGCCGCCTCGGTGGCGGGCGCGCTGCTGATCGGCGGCGGCTACTACCAATTGCGCGGTCCCGCACCGGAATCCGCGGCCGCGAGTACCGTGCTCGAGCCCGCACCCGCGAGCGCGGTTCCGGTCGCCGGTGACTGTCCCGCCGAACAGGTCGGCGGCAAGATCCAGGGCAACGGGTCCGGCGGCACCGAGAACGGTGTCGCGGCCATCCTGGCGTTCCAGCACGCGTACTACGTTGCGCGGTCCGGCGATCAGGCCCGGACGCTGGTGTCCGGCGATGCCGCACTGCCTTCCGGCGCCGATATCCAGGCGGGCATCGACACGATCCCGGTGGGCACCACCCACTGCCTGTCGATCACGCCCGCGGCGTTCGCCGGACAGTACTTCGTGGTGATCACCGAGTTCCGGCCCGACTCGGCGCCGATCATCTACAACCCGCAGCTGGTCGGCACCGCCAAGGTCGGTGGGAAGACGTTGATCACCTCGATCGGGCCGGTGCGCTAGACCCGATCGAGGTCGCTCGAAACCCGCTCAGGCGCGGGCCTTCTCGGCCGCGACGACCACGTGGCGCATCAGCAGCGCGGTGGTCACCGGGCCGACGCCGCCGGGGACGGGGCTCAGCGCGGCCGCCTTGCCGTCGACCGTGGCCGCGTCCACGTCACCGACGATGCCACCGTCGGCGGCCTCGTTGGTGCCCACGTCGATCACGACGGCGCCGTCACCGATGTGCTTGCCGGTGACCAGCCCGATCCGGCCCGCGGCGGCGACCACGATGTCGGCGGGGGTGGTGACCGCGGCCAGGTCCGCGGTGCGCGAGTGCGCGACGGTGACGGTGGCGTTCTCGGCCAGCAGCAGCTGGGCCAGGGGCTTGCCGACGATGTTGGAGCGGCCGACGACGGTCACCAGGCGGCCCTGCAGCGCGATGCCGTGATGCTTCAGCAGCTCGACCACGGCCTCGGAGGTGGCGGGGACGAAACCGTCGAGGCCGGAGGCGAGCAGGCCCAGGGACAGCGGGCTGACGCCGTCGACGTCCTTGCTCGCGGCGATCGCCGAGCTCACGTCGTCGAGGCTGACGCCGGCGGGCAGCGGGGTCTGCAGCATGATCGCGTCGGTGGCGGGGTCGGCGCTGCGCGCGGTCAGCTCGGCGCGGATCGTCTCCGCGCTCGCGTCGGCGCCGAGATCGATGCGCTCGCACGCGATCCCGAGGCGTTCGGCGGCTTTGCGCAGGGAGTTCACATACCAGGCGCTGGCCGGGTCGTCGTTGGCCACGATCAGCGCCAGCGTCGGCGCGGTGCCCGCGGCGGTGAGCGCGGCGGCGCGCTCCTTCGTGTCGGCGTTGATGGCGGCGGCGAGTTCCTTGCCGGTCAGCGAAGCGGTATCCACGGTGGGTCAGCTTATCCGTCGTTACCCCCTGCGCGGTCCACCGGGCGGCGACGCGCGGAACGTCGTCGGGATCCGGGGTGCCCGCCGCACGCGGTCGTAGGGTGTCGGCAGCTCTGCCGTCAGCTCTGCCAGCACGTGCCGAACCGTTCGCGGGAAGGGTGTCGTCTGTCGTGAAGATCTCGAGGCATTGGAAACAGGTGGCTGCCGCCGTCGCCGCGGTCGCCGCGGTCACGAGCGCCGCCATCGGCCCCGCCGCCGCCGAAGCGGACGTGACCGCGCTCTACAACTCCGCGCAGCGGCATTTCACCGACGGTGACGATGCCGCGGGCCGCGCCGATCTGCGCGCCCTCATCGCCGCCGATCCGGACGACGTCGAGGCCCTCGCGTTGCAGGCCATCTGGTCGCACTACGCGGGCGACCACGCCGCGGTCGGCGAGGCGATGGCCCGGCTGGGCGCGGTCGACGCGGGCATGGCCGCCGGCACGTCCACTGTGCTGCGCGCGGTCACCGCGGCGGCGTCGACGCTGCCCAATCCGCTGCCCGCGCTGGTCGGTCCGCAGACCGGGATCGTGGTCCTCGGCTACGGGCTGCTGCCCGACGGCGCGCTGCGGCCGGAGCTGGAGAACCGGCTCACCGCGGCCTGGCTGCAGGCCGTCGCCGCGCCGTTCTCGCCGGTGATCGTCACCGGCGGCAATCCGCAGAACGGGATCTCCGAGGCGGAGGCGATGCGGCGCTGGCTGGTCGGGCGTGGTCTGCCGGGTGAGCGGATCCACGTGGAGGACCGGGCGGGGTCGACGGTGCAGAACGCGCTGTTCAGCACCCGCATGCTGCGTGATCTCGGCGCGACCAGTGCCGTGGTGGTGACCTCGCCGAACCACATCCGGCGCGCGGTCGCCGACTTCATCGTGGCCGGAACCAACGTCGTCGGGGCGATGACCTCGCTCGAACAGCTGGTCTCGCAGCTGCCGCCGCCCGCCAAGGCCGCGCAGCGCGGGATCTACCTGGACGCCACCCGCACGTTCGAGCTCGACAGCTCGCGCTGATAAATCGGTTGTCCGGTCAGGGACAATCGCTGCATGAGTGTTTCCGCCGCCCCCGCCGACGTGATCGTCGCGCTGCGTGCCGCAGGTTGTGTCTTCGCCGAAGACGAGGCGGCTCTGTTGCTCGCGGCCGCCGCCGGTGACGCGGCCCGCCTCGACGCGCTCGTCACGCAACGGGTCGCGGGGACACCGCTCGAATATCTGCTCGGCTGGGTCGAATTCCGCGGGGTGCGGGTCGGCGTGCGGCCCGGTGTCTTCGTGCCGCGGCAGCGCACCGCATTCCTGGTCGAGCAGGCGGTGGCCGGGGTCGCGCCGGGGACCGCCCAGGCGTGCGTGGTCGATCTGTGTTGTGGCTGTGGGGCGCTCGGGCTGACCGCGGCCACCGAACTCACCGCCCGCGGGTGCGCTGTCGAGCTCGTCGCCGCCGATATCGATCCGGTGGCCGTCGCCTGCGCGCGGGAGAATCTGGCGCCGTTGAGCGCGCCGGTGTTCGGCGGAGATCTGTTCGACGCGCTGCCCGGCGATCTGCGGGGGCGCATCGATGTGCTGCTGGCGAACACGCCGTATGTGCCGAGCGAGCGGGTCGCGGATATGCCGCCGGAGGCGCGCGAGCACGAACCCCTGGTCGCGCTCGACGGCGGTGCGGACGGGCTCGATGTGTTCCGGCGGGTCGCCGAGGGCGCGGCGAGCTGGCTGGCGCCGGGCGGGACGGTGCTCGTGGAAACGTCGGCGGGACAGGTCGACACGGCGTGTGCGGTACTCGCGGAGCACCGTCTGGTGCCGCGGGTCGAGCACTCAGAGGAGTACTACGCCACCGTCGTCCTCGGCACCCGCATGGCCGATCCGCGCTGAGCGTCGCAGCGCGGAATGGCAGTCGAGCCGACGAAGACCGAAGGTGAAGGTGATCGTCGTGGGGCAGCTGACAGTTGCCAAGGACTCCACTCGCACCTACGCCGCCGGCATGCGTAGGCCGGCTGGTCGACGATCGGTGCCAGCTTGCGCATCTGGCGGCGCCGCACCCGCTCGAGGTCGGTCTCCGGTTCGGTTCGCGCTTGGTCGATTCGACCCCAGGGCTGAGTGTTTTCAACCCGAGGGATGAAGGACTTCTGCGTACTCTCCGAGCAGACTGAAGGAGTAGCGCTCGCATAGGGGAAAGGCTTCACCAGACGAGGACGTCCCCAACTCAATCCGTTGAAAGGAAGCGTCATGGCCACAAACAAAATTCGCGCAGCCGTGGCAGCGGCAACGCTCGCACCGATGATCGCCCTCGGCTCAGGCATTGCTACCGCAGCCCCAGCCGAATCCCCCGTGCCCGTCCAGATAGCGGACATCTCCGCGCCGGCCTCCCCCGTGCAGGTCGAGCCTGTCGCTTTAGGGCTGCTGTCTCCATTTGCCTTTCCGGGCTGCATCGCCATGATCCTCAGCATCGTCGGCCTCGCGCCGGGGGCCGCCTGCGTGGTAATGGTCTGAATCCGAGCTATCGCAGGGCCTCTGGTCACCACCACCGCTCCATGACACGGCACTGGATATGGTGCCCGCCAGCCACCAGTGGGCCCGGCACCGGCTGGGATCTGCACGAACTCCGGCCCATTCCGGCCTGACACACCTCGGCGAATCCGGCGCGAGCCTGCCCGAACTGATGGCCAAGTCCCGGCACCGCAAGGCCGAGAACCTGCGCCGCTACTTCAAACCGTCACCCCAGGCCATGCGTGAACTGACCAGCCTCATCGGCCCCGGCACTTCCGCACCCACTGACTCCGAGGCGATCCGGGTGTTCTGCCACTTCGTCACCGATCCGGTAAACAGGCACACCGCGTAGCTGAACGACGATGCCCCCGCCGACAACCGCGTACGCGGCCGGTCGACGGGGGCATCCCCTCCGGTGCCTATTTGCGTCCGGTGAACTGATCCATCGAGTGGTACACGCCCACCGCGTTGAGGTAGAAGTCGCGCACCTTGATCGGCAGCAGACCCGTGAGCGCGCGGTTCATCCGCGAGGTCCACGGCAGCACCACCAGGGCGCCACCGTTCTTCATCTCCCGCCACGACGTCTCGACGACGTCGTCCTGCTCGAGCATCGGCGTGAACAGGATGCCCTTGGCGCCGTCGAACATGCCGGTGTTGATGTAGGTCGGGCAGACCGTGGTGAACTTGACGTGGTCGTGACCCGCCTGCTCGAGCTCCAGGCGCACCGAGTCCGACCAGCCCAGCGCCGCCCACTTCGACGCCGCGTAGACGGCCATGCGCGGGTTGGCGACCAGACCGGCCGAGGACGCGATGTTGAGCACACGCGCCTGTCCGGCGCCGGCGACCATGCCCGGCAGGAACTCCAGGGCGATGTACATCGGGGCCAGCGAGTTGATCGCCATGGTCATGTCGATGTCGGCGCGGTTCTCGGTTTCCCAGAAGTAGGTGTTACCGCGCACGATTCCGGCGTTGTTGACCAGGATGTCGATCCCGCCGATCTCGTTGCGCACCGCGTCGGCGGCCTCGCGGATCGAGTCCTGCGAGGACACGTCGACGACGTAGGAGTGCACCTTGCCGCCCTGGGCGGTCAGCTGCGCCGCGGTCTCGCGCAGGGCGATCTCGTTGACGTCCCACAGCACCACCGCGTCGGCGCCCTCACGGACCGCCGTCTCGGCGAACAACTTGCCAAGGCCCATGGCGGCGCCGGTGACCAGCACCCGCTTGCCCGCGACCGTCTCCAGTTTCATGTAATGCCTACCCCTGCTTCGTTTCCTGCTTGCCGCTACTTCTGGCGTAGCGTCTTCATGACGCCGAAGACCAGCGTCATCGTCTTGGCCCACATCTGCTCGGACATGCCGGGCAGCGGCGCGATCGGCAGCACCCGCTGGACCGCGATGGTCTGGGTGTCGATGTACTTCAGCAGCCCCTCGGGACCGTGGCGACGGCCCTGGCCGGAGATGCCGAGGCCACCCGAGGGCGCGTCGACGCTGCCCCAGGCGGCGCTGAAGCCCTCGTTGACGTTCACCGAGCCGGCGTTGATCTGCGCGGCCACCGCCTTGCCGCGCTCGGCGTCCTTGCTCCACACGCTGGCGTTGAGGCCGTAGGCGGTGTCGTTGGCGGCCTCGACGGCGGCCTCGTCGGAGTCGACCTTGTACACCGACACGACCGGGCCGAAGGTCTCCTCGCGGTAGACCGTCATGCCGGGCGCCACGTCGGCGAGCACGGTGGGCTCGTAGAAGTACGGGCCCAGGTCGGGACGGGCGCGGCCACCGGCGAGCACCTTGGCGCCCTTGGCGACGGCGTCGTCGACGTGCGCGGTGACGGTGTCGAGCTGACGCTGGAAGGTCAGCGAGCCCATGTCCTTGCTGTAGTCGAGCTCGCCACCGAGGGTCATGTTCTTGACATTGCCGACGAACTCGGCGACGAACTGGTCGTAGACCGAGGCGTCGACGTAGATGCGCTCCATCGACTCGCACAGCTGACCCGCCGAGGAGTAGCAGGCGCGCACGGCCAGCTTGGCCGCCTTGGAGACATCGGCGTCGGCGAGCACGAGCAGCGGGTTCTTGCCGCCGAGCTCGAGCGAGTAGCCGATCAGGCGCTCACCGGCCTGCTGGGCGATGGTGCGGCCGGTGGCACTGGAGCCGGTGTAGTCGACGTAGTCGGCGCGCGCGATCACGTCGCCACCGATCTCGCGGCCACGGCCGAGCACGGCCTGCCACAGGCCGCGCGGCAGACCGGCGCGCTCGGCGGCGTCGATGGCCCACAGCGCCGACAGCGCGGTCTGGTTGTCGGGGCGCGCGATGACGGCGTTACCCGCGACTAGGGCGGGCAGGGCGTCGGAGGCCGACAGCGCGAGCGGGTAGTTCCACGGCGAGATGACCGCGACAACGCCCTTGGGGCGGTGGCGCACGTCGACCGAGGTGAGCACCGGCAGCACGCCGCGCGGCTTGCGGTCGGCGAGCAGCTTGGGCGCGACGGCGGCGTAGTAGCGCGAGTTCAGCGCGACGTCGGCGACCTCGTCGAAGGCGTGCGGGCGCGACTTGCCGGTCTCGGTCTGCACGATGTCGAGGATGGTGTCCTGCTCGGCCAGCACGATGTCGTGGAAGCGGCGCACGATCTCCACGCGCTGCTTGACCGGCACCTTGGCCCAGTCGCGCTGCGCGTGGCGGGCCAGGGCGAAGGCACGGTCGATGTCGTCGATCGAGGACTGCGGCAGGTCGCCGATCTTGTGTCCGGTGGCCGGGGCGAAGACCGGCACCGATGCGGCGCCACCCGCCACCGCACGGTCGAACAGGGGCTTGACCAGCGCGGTCGGCAGCGCGGTTGGTTCGGCGGTCAGCTAGGGGGCTGTCGTCATTGTCGGCCATTCTCCTCAACAGATGGG
>NZ_JBHXMY010000232.1:0-8682 GCF_042720195.1 Nocardia sp. NPDC058497
TCTACAACTGTAGAGGACGAGGAGGTTGTGATGAATTCCGGCACGGTGGTTCTGGACCCGGCCCAGGTGGCGGCGGCCGACGCGCTCGCCGCCCTGCTCGACCGGCACGCCCGCCCACGCAAGCGGCACCGGGGCATCTATCTGCACGGCAGGCCGGGCCGCGGCAAGACGATGGTGATGGACCGCTTCTTCGCGAGCGTCGACTCCGACCGCAAGCGCCGCTTCCATTTCCACAGCTTCTTCGCCGCCCTGCACACGGCGGCAAACGAGCTCGGTTCGATCGAACGGGCCGTCGCCGCGCTGCTCGCCGACGCCGACCTGGTGTGTTTCGACGAATTCCACGTCAACGACATCGGCGACGCCATGCTCGTCGCCCGCCTGCTCGACACCCTGTTCGCCCAGCGCCGCACGCTGGTGGTCACCTCGAACTACCCGCCCCGCGACCTACTGCCGAACCCGCTGTTCCACGACCGTTTCGTGCCGACCATCGAGCGCATCCTGGCCAACCTCGACGTCGTCACCCTCGACGGTCCACTCGACTACCG
Organism: Nocardia sp. NPDC058497; assembly: GCF_042720195.1. Lineage (NCBI taxonomy): Bacteria > Bacillati > Actinomycetota > Actinomycetes > Mycobacteriales > Nocardiaceae > Nocardia > Nocardia sp. NPDC058497. Next base: position 546 of record NZ_JBHXMY010000232.1, read on the forward strand.
GACCCTGGGCACCCGCCGCGACAGCGGTTTCGTCTCGGGCGCCTACATCCTCGAGGTGTCCGGCATCGATGCCGGCCACCGATCCGGCATCGACACAGTCCATCGGACTGGCGCCGAGGCGGGGGATCGGACCGGCGTCGACCTGCCTATAGGGAACGGCCGCACGGTACGGGCACACACCGTCGACGCCGACGCGGTGACCTTCGATTTCGAGCAGTTGTGCGGCACACCGACCAGCGCGGCCGACTACCTCGCCCTGACCAGCCGATTCCACCGCTGGACCCTGCTCGCGGTCCCGCCCCTGCGCGAGGTGCCGCCGGACTGGGCCATGCGGCTGGTGAACCTCATCGACGTCCTCTACGACGCCGACCTACCCTGCACGATCCACGCTCGCGAACTGGTAACCGAGCTGACCACAGGTGTTCCCGCGATCCCCGACCTGGCCCGGACGGCGAGCAGGCTCGGTGAGTTGCCACTGATCGACGACGCGATCGTTCGCACCGCGTAACAAGCCGGGGAATTCGGGGGGAGAATAAAAGGGGAGGTTATCCAAAGTATCGATTTCCTCCCGAGCGAACCACTCGGCATGTAACTATGTGGCTGTTTTGTGCAGGCTCTGGGGTTTGGTGGTACAGCTGTGATCGGGGTGAGTCAGCCCATTCCGCGGGCGATCGTCGTGATCGCACTGCTTGTCGCTGCGACGATCGCGTTGCAGGGCTATCTCCCCGGTGCCGGTCCCGCCGAATCGTCGACCAGCGCCCCGTCGCCGCTGATGGTGGCGGTGATGCCGGTGCTGCTGCTGGTGTCCATCGTCATCCTGATCGCCGGAGTGATCGCCAGTCAGCATCGTCTTCCGCTGGCCATGCCGCAAGCCGAACGCGAGGCGACGCCCCGCTTCCCATGGCGCAGGCTGGTGCTGCTCGGTCCGATCATCCTGGCCGTGCTCGCGCTGGTCTTCGCGGGCGGTGTGACCGCGCTGTTCCTGCTGCCGGGAGCAAAGCCGATGCGCCCGGCCTCGGAGACCCTGCCCGAAGGCTCCGGCCCGGTCCCGACCCCGACCGACGCGCCCGCCCCCGACCCCGGCACCGGCCCCGCCGAACTGACCGGCACCGCGCTGGTGATCGCCGGCGTGCTGGCCCTGGTGCTGATCGCGCTGGCGCTGCTTGGACTCATCGTCGTCGCGCTGGCCTCGCGCCGCGAACCCGCGCCCGCCGTCCCCGCTCTCCCCGACACCGCGCCGAGCGCCGTCGACTCGCTCACCAGGGCCGCCGAGATGGGCCTCGCCGCGATGAACGCGCCGGGCCAGGACCCGCGCACCGCGATCATCGCCTGCTACGTGGCCATGGAGCGCGGCCTTTCCAGCGACAGCGCCGCCCGCCCGCAGGCCTCCGACACCCCGATGGAAGTCCTGGCCCGCGCGTTCGAAAGCGGTGTGCTGCACGATGCTTCGGCACGCGAGCTGGTCGCGCTGTTCGAGGAGGCACGGTTCAGCCCGCACTCGATGCTCGAATGGCAGCGCATGCGCGCCGAGCAGCTCCTGCGCATCGTGCTCTCGGATCTGCAGCGAAGGCTGGTCGCGGCATGAGAGGTCAGCGCCCGGAGGAGGTAGCTTGCGTGACCACGCAGGGCGCCCGAGCATGCCGGGAGGACACAGCATGAGCGGCCGGCGTTGGGACGCGCGAGCGTGGCCGGTCGCCCGAGCAGGCCAGGGGGTCACAGCATGAATCGATCGTCCGTGATCGCGGCCGCGGTCGTCGTTGTGCTGCTGATCGAGGTGGCGCTGGTGCGGGTGGCCCGCGACGCGGTACTGTTCGCCGTCGCGCTGCCGGTCGCGATCGCACTGGCGATACTGCTCTGGTCGATGCGGCATCGCGTGGTGCGCGAGGAACCGCTGACCGAGTACATCGACAACGGCCCGGCCGAGATGCTGGGCCGCTGGCACGCGCGCGCCGAGATGCTGACCGCGCGCGCCGACGGCACGCGCGCGGACTGGGACCGCCACCTGCGACCATTGCTCGCCAAGGAGTTCGAACTGTCCACCGGCCTGCGGGTCGCCAAGAACCGAAGGGCCACCGAAGCTGCCGGTCAACTGCAGTTCGGACCCGAGTTGTGGCGCTGGGTCGACCCGGCGAACTCGGCATTGCGCGACCACACGGGTCGCGCACCGGGTAGGGAGGCGCTGGACGAGATCCTGCGCCGATTGCAGACGATGTGAGGGGTTAGAGGCCACCGATGACCATGCCGTTGAACGTGACCGTCCAGCGCTCCGACGCCGTGCTGCGTGAGCTGGGCCGAGTCGTGGTCGGCAAGCGCGATGAGATGCAGCTCATCATGATCGCCGTGCTGTCCGGAGGACATGTCCTCATCGAGGACCTGCCAGGTCTGGGCAAGACGCTGATCGCACGGTCCTTCGCGGCCGCGCTCGGCCTGGATTTCACCCGCGTGCAGTTCACGCCTGATTTACTGCCCGCTGACCTGCTCGGCTCGACGATCTACGACATGTCGTCGGGCCGTTTCAATTTCCGTCGCGGTCCGGTTTTCACGAATGTCCTGCTCGCCGACGAGATCAACCGCACCCCGCCCAAGACGCAGGCGGCGCTGCTGGAGGCCATGGCCGAGGGGCAGGTGAGCATCGACGGCGAAACCTTCCTGCTCCCACAGCCTTTCATCGTGCTGGCCACCGACAACCCGATCGAGTACGAGGGCACCTACCCGCTGCCCGAGGCCCAGCTCGACCGCTTCGCCATCCAGCTGCGGCTCGGCTATCTGTCCGAACAGGACGAGACCCAGATGATCCGGCGCAGGCTAGAACGCGGCGCGACGCCGCCGCAGGTCGGCCAGGTCGTCGACGCGCAGGGTCTGATGGAGATGCGCCAGTCGGTCGAGTTCGTCACCGTGCATCCCGATGTCGTGAACTACGTGGTCGCGCTCGCCTCGGCGACGCGCAGTCACCCGCAGGTCGAGGTCGGCGCCAGCCCGCGCGCCGAACTCGATCTGGTGCAGATGTCGCGAGCCCGCGCGCTGTTGCTCGGGCGCGACTATGTGATCCCCGAGGACGTGAAGGCGCTGGCGGTGCCCGCGATGGCTCACCGCATCACCCTGCGTCCGGAGATGTGGGTGCGCCGCATCCGGGGTGAGGACGTCATCGCCGAGCTACTGCGCCGGCTACCGGTGCCCCGCGCCACCAGCACATGAAGCACCGCGACGAATCCAGGACGGTCGAGGTCGACCTGCGCTGGCGGCCCGCCCCGCTGGTGTTCATCCTGGCCGGGTGTGCCGCGGCGGCGCTGGTCGTCGCGGTATTGCGCGGACAGTGGCAGCTCGTGGTGTTCGCCGCTCCGATGCTCGGCGTGCTCGCCACCGCGCCGTGGCAGCAGAACCCGACCAGGATCCAGGTCGACGGCAGCGGCACCGTGCGCTGCTTCGAGGGCGAGGTGGTCGGCTGCAACGCCGCCGCCTTCGTCGAGAGCGGGCACGCGCTGCTGCGGATGACGGCGGTGCCGCTGACCGGTCTCGAGATCGAGGTCGAGGAGTCACACGACTCCGGCGGTGCGCCGGCGGGCATGCAGCTGGCGCTCTCGGCGACGCGCTGGGGCCGGTATCCGGTGCAGGTCAAGGTGTCCGCGCTGAGCCCGGCCGGGCTCGCGATCGCCACCGCCGAGCTGCCGGCGGCCAAGCTGTATGTGTACCCGATCGCCGATCCGCAGCGAATGCGCTTGCCGCGCACCGAGCTTCCCGACCGGATCGGCACCCACCTGACCCGCAAGCACGGTCCCGGCGTCGAATACGCCGACATCCGTGCCTTCGCGCCCGGCGACCAGCTGCGCACCGTCAACTGGGCGGTGAGCGCGCGCCGGGGCAGGCTCTACGTCACCGAACGCTTCACCAACCGATCCGCCGACGTGGTCGTCCTGGTCGACACCTCCCAACAGGCGCCCGGCCCCGCCACCGCCTCGCTGGAACTCTCGGTGCGCGGCGCGGCGCAGGTGGTGCAGTCCACCCTGCAAGCCGGTGACCGCACCGCCGTCGTCTGCCTGGGTGATTCGCCGCGCTGGCTGCGCCCCGATATCGGCCGCAGGCAGTTCTACCGGATCGTCGACACCGTGCTCGGCGTCGGCGACGAGCACGTCGAGACCACCGGCACGCTCGCCCCGCACGCCGCGGTGCCGATCGGCGCGATCGTCGTCGCCTTCTCCACCCTGCTCGACACCCAGTTCGCGCTGGCCCTGATCGACCTGCGCAAACGCGGACACGTGGTGATCGCGGTCGACGTCCTGCGCGGCACGCCGTTCGAGGAGGGCCTCGACCCGACCATGGCCAAGATGTGGCAGCTCGAGCGCGCCTCGATGTATCGCGACATGGGCACCGTGGGCGTCGACATCATCGCCTGGCCCGCCGACACCAGGCTCGATCAGGCCATGCGACTGCTGCCCGACCATCGCCGAACAGTGCGGGTGCGCCGATGACGAGATTCCTCGCCCTGCTCGCCGGCCTGCTGCTGGTCGTCGCGGTCGCGTTGATCAACCCGTTCGCCGGGGTCGCCGCGCTCGCGCTGGTCGTGGTGAGCTGGTGGTGGCGGCCCGCCGCGATCGGCGCGGTGCTGGTGGTGATCGCGGCGCTCGCGTTCTCCGATGTGGGTGTGATCGCCGCCGCCGCGACAGGGTTGGTGGCGACCACCTACCTGCTCAACGCGGCTGTCCTGCACGCGCCCGAAGGTGTTGTGCCGACGACGATTCCGTCGGTCGGCGGCGCGATGCTGTTCACCATCGCGGCCGCCACCGCCGCCCTGGTTCCGGTGGAACTGGTCTGGGCGCCGCTGGCAGCGCCGGTACTGATCATGCTGATCTACGCGCTGCTGGTCGGCGGACTGGTCGGCAACGGCACGCCCGCCGAAGAGGTGCGGACGGACTGACCCGCGACGCGTACCTGCCGTCCCGGCACGATCGCTGGTCCGTCGGGCGGAACGAGAAATGCCCGCCGGACGCGGTGTCCGGCGGGCATTCTGTGTCGAATCAGGCGATGCGCAGCGCGATCTCGCCGAGCACCGGAGCGTCCTCGCGTTCGACCACGGTGGCGGCGCCGATCAGCTCGTCACCCTCGCGCCACACCTTGATGCGCAGGGTCTCGCCGGGGTACAGCACTCCGGCGAACTTGGCCCGGAAGCCGCCGACCCGGCTCGCGTCACCGTCGAGCAGCCCGTCGGTGAGGGCCTTGCAGACCACGCCGTAGGTGCACAGTCCGTGCAGAATCGGTGCGGGAAAACCTGCGCCCTTGGCGAACTCGGGGTCCGAGTGCAAAGGGTTGCGGTCACCACAGAGGCGGTAGAGCAGGGCCTGCTGCGGCAGCGTCGGAGTCAGGATCTCGGCGTCGGGCGCCCGATCGGGCAGCGCGGCCTTGGCGCTCGGCCCGCGCTCGCCGCCGAAGCCGCCCTCGCCTTTGGCGAAGATCGAGGAGCGGACGGTCCACAGCGGTTCACCGTCGGAGCCGAGGACGGTGTTCTCCTGGACGATCACCGCGTTGGCGCCCTTGTCCCAGATCTCGCTGATCCGGCCGGTGCTGGTCGCCTTGCCGCTGGCCGGAATCGGCCGGTGCACCACCACTTCCTGGTGGCCGTGCACCACCTTGGCCAGGTCGATCTCGATGCCGGGGAAACTCACCTTCGGCGCCTCGGTCTCGCCGAGGGTCGGTGCCACCGTCGCGAACGTCGGCAGCACCTGGGGTGCCTGGTCGTCGAGGTAGGTCAGCTCGACCGGGTCGAGCGGGTGCGCACCGGCGCCGAGGCCGAGGTGGTAGAGCTGCACGTCGGTGGGCGTCCAGCTGAACTCCCGCGCCGGGAGCGGCGCGCCGAGTGCGGTCTGGAGGTCGATGGGCATTGCTTACTCCTGCGGGGTCGGGGTGTTGTCGGTCGTCACGCGGTGGCTTTCGCCTTCTTCGCGGCGACGATGTCGAGCACCGCGAGGTAGGCGAAGGTGATCGCGGGTCCGATGGTGGCGCCGGGGCCCGCGTAGGTGTGGCCCATCACCGGGGCGCTGGAGTTGCCCGCGGCGTAGAGGCCATCGATCACCGAATCGTCTTCGCGCAGCACGCGGCCGGCGGTATCGGTGACCAGGCCGCCCTTGGTGCCGAGGTCGCCCGGCACCATCTTGGCCGCGTAGAACGGGCCCTGCGACAGCTCGGCCAGGCACGGGTTGGGCTTCACGGTCGGGTCGCCGTAGTAGCGGTCGTAGTGGCTGTTGCCGCGGCCGAAGTCCTCGTCCTTGCCCGCGGCGGCGAAGCCGTTGAACCGTTCCACCGTGGCGGTCAGCTTCTCGGCGGGCACGCCGATCTTGCCGGCTAGTTCCTCGATGGTGTCGGCCTTGACGATGTTGTCGTTCTCCAGCCAGCGCGACGGGAAACGCTGACCCGGCTGCAGACCGGCGAAGATGTAGCGGTTGCGGTAGCGCTGGTCGAACACCAGCCAGGCCGGGATGTTCTCGCCCGGGCCCGCGCCCTGGCCGTACTCGCCGCCGTACATGGTGTGCACCGCCTCGACGTACGGTGCCGACTCGTTGCCGAACCGCTCGCCCCGGTCGTTGACCATGATGGTGCCGGGCAGATTGCGCTCGGCCAGCGCGAACCAGGGCTTGCCGCCCTTGAAGATGGTCGGACCCCACCAGGCGTCCTCCATGAATCCGACCGTCGCTCCCACTGCCATGCCCGCGACGATGCCATCGCCGGTGTTGGCCGCGGCGCCGGTTGTCCACTCAGTGGTTATCGGCTGTCGCTGGTACTTGGCGCGCATGTCGGCGTTGTGCTCGAAACCGCCGCTGCCGAGGACCACGCCGTAGCGCGCGGTGAAGGTCACCGACTCGCCGTCGACGGTGGCCTTGACGCCGGTGACCCGCCCGTCGGTGACCACCAGGTCGGTGAGCGGGGTGTTCAGCAGCACCGGAATGCCCGCGTCGAGCAGGCCCTTGCGCATGGCGGCGATGATCGCCTGGCCCATGCCGAGCAGGTGCTTGCCGGAGAACTTGGCCAGGTAGGTGCGGGCGCCGACGCGCAGTGCGCGCATCATGCCCTTGGGGTGGCGCTTGATCAGGTTGAGCCGCACGAAGTCGGCCTGCATGACGACCACGTTCAGCGGCGCCTTGGCGTAGGGCGGTTCGAGGTTGGCCAGTTCGGCGCCGAGCACCTTGCCGTTGAACGGCGTCGGCTCACACGAACGTCCCTGGCTGAGCCCGCCCGGTGCCTCCGGGTAGTAGTCCGAGTAGCCGGGAACCCACTTCATCTTCAGCGGGGTGTGATCGAGGACGAAGTCGAAGGCCTCGGCGCCGCGATCGAGGTAGGTGTCGATCTTCTCCGCGGGCACCACGTCGCCGATGATGCTGTGCAGGTAGGTGCGCGCGTCCTCGCGGTCGTCGGGGCGGCCGGAGGCCTTCAGCGCCTTGTTGCCCGGAATCCAGACGCCACCGCCGGATCGGGCCGTCGACCCGCCGTAGTGCGCGGCCTTCTCCAGCAGCACGACGCTCAGTCCCTTGTGGGCCGCGGCGAGGGCGGCGGTCATCCCGGCGGCGCCGCTACCGACGACCACCACATCGTATTCCCGATCACTCATGTGGAACACGTTATAGAAGTGATCCGAAGTTTGGCAGGCCAAAATGAAACTCGTTCTAGTGGGCTCCGCGGTTTGCCTGCAATATGGTAGAACGTGTTATAGAAATCACCATTGGTTGCGTTGTATGGTCAGGTGAACGGCTGACACATGTGTGCGCAACCAGTTACAGTTTTGACGTCCGGAACCTACGGGCCGTGCCGCTGGTCCGAGGACCGTGCGACCTGGCCCGACCGGCCGACGGTGCGGCGATGATGTCGACCGCGGCCTGACGCTGCCTAGCTAGGAGGTCCGCGTGCTGCCTGACGCGGTACGAACTCAACTCGCCGACGAACTGGCCCGCGCCGAGGACGAGCGGGTCGCCGTGTCGCCGCTCGTCGACCGGTTTCCCGACATCGACGTCGTCGACGCCTACGAGATCCAGCTGCTCAACATCCAGCGCCGGCTGAAGTCGGGCGCCAAGATCGTCGGCCACAAGGTAGGGCTGTCGTCGAAGGCGATGCAGGAGATGATGGGCGTCGACGAGCCCGACTACGGTCACCTGCC
>NZ_JBHXMY010000233.1:0-8664 GCF_042720195.1 Nocardia sp. NPDC058497
CCCACCCACCCCACCCCCCCCCCGCCCCGCGGGTGACCACACCGGGGGGGGCCGCCCCCCACCGCGCGGCCCCCCCCGCGGCGGGGGGCCACCTGGGACGGGGGCGCACGCTGGGCGCCCGCGCCGAGATCACGCACGGTGCCGCGGACCGCGTAGCCGTGCTCGAGCAGTTCGGCGATGCAGTGGCCGGCCACGAAACCTGTCGCGCCGGTGACGAGTACCCGTGTGGTCATGATGTTCACCCATTCGTCCGACGGTGCAGCCGCACATCTGAGCGGTGCTCAAATAATCTAAACACTGCATAAATTCCCTGTCCAGTGCCAATTCGCCCGGACTGCTCGCATACGCTCGGAGGGTGAAGCGCACCAGTTACCACCACGGCGACCTGCGGGCCACACTCATGGACGCCTGCCTGTGCCTGATCGAGACCGAAGGCCTGGCGGCCGTGAGCTTGCGCCGCGTCGCCCGGGAGGCCGGAGTCAGCAGCGGCGCGCCGTATCACCACTTCGCCGACCGGGCCGCGCTGCTGTCGGCGCTGTCGATCGACGGCTTCCAGCAGCTGGCCGCCGAGCTCGCCGCGACCAGGGCGGCGGCCGCCACGCCACTGAGCGCGCTCACCGACCTCGCCCGGGCCTACGTGCAGTTCTCCCGAACTCATCAGGCCCAGTTCCGGCTCATGTTCCGACCCGAGCTGTCCCAGCCGGAGAAGCACCCCGATGCCGCCGACGCGGGCGATGCCGCGTTCCAGATACTGGTCGACACCGTCGCCGAGTGTGTCGCGACGGGTGTACTGTCCGCCGACCGCGCCGACACCCTCGCCGTCGCGTGGTGGGGCCTGGGCCACGGCCTGGCCTCGCTGTGGCTGGACGGGCATCTCGAGAAGCGCAGCGAGCAGATGGGTACCAGGGCACCGGAACTCGTCGACGCGATCATGCAGGCGTTCACCACGCTCATCACACCGCGGTCCGGGGCCTGACGCGCCGTCGCGTATTCCCCCTGCCCGGCCCGCGCGCTCACCTACAGTAAGTAGCACCACATTTGCCTCGTGTGCCCACCCGAGCAGGAGACCCGATGTCTGCCACCACGAAACTCGACCCCGTGGTCGAACTGTTCGTCGACGCGCTCAACGCCCAGGACACCGGCCGCTTCTACGGTGTGCTGACCGAGGACGCGACCATGTCCGACGACGGTGTCGAACGCAATCTCGCGCAGTGGACCGAGGCCGAGATCTTCAGCAGCAACGGGCATCTGGAGATCGAGTCGGTCGACGCGGACGGCTTGGAGCTGACCGCCGACTACACCAACAGCCGTTGGGGCTCGATGCGCACCACCTGGCGGTTCGTCGTGCGCGACGGGCTGATCAGCCGATTCGAAACCGGACAGGCGTGAACGACAATCACTTGCTGACCCCTCGGTACGGCGAGGGCTCCCTCGCCGATCTACTCCCCTCCGTGCTCGCCTGTCTCGGCGTCGACGGCGAAACCGACCGGCTCGCCCTCGGTCTCGATGTCGACCGGGTGTGCGTGCTGCTGATCGACGGACTGGGCGCGCAGGCGCTGGCCGCCAATGCCGATGCCGCGCCGTTCCTGTCGAGCCTGGCACCGGGGACCATGACCGCGGGCTTCCCGAGCACCACCGCCACCAGCCTCACCACCCTGGGCACCGGCCTGCCGCCGGGCGAGCACGGCATCGTCGGCTACCTGCTGCGCCTGCCCGACGAGGAGCGGCTGTTCAACACGTTGCGCTGGACCCTCACCGGCGACGGCCCCAAGGTCGACGCGCTGACGGCGTTCCCGCCCGACCGAATCCAGCCGCGGCCCACCGTCTTCCAGCGCGCCACCGCGGCCGGGATCGCCGCGATCCAGGTCGCGCCCGGCTACCAGGACGGCTCCGGTTTGACGAGGGCGGGCTGGCGCGGCGGCGGTTTCCGGCCGACCTTCTCGGTCGGCGATCTCGTCGACGGCGTGCTGCAGGCGATCACCTCGGCGCCGAAAACCCTGGTCTACACCTATCACGCGGATCTCGACACCACCGGTCACGCCCGCGGCCCCGCCTCGCGGGCCTGGCGGTTCGAGCTCGCCAACGCCGACCGGATCGCCGCCGAACTCGCCGCGCGACTGCCCGAACGCACGGCGCTGATCGTCACCGCCGACCACGGGATGGTCGAGCTCGTCGACCGGATCGACTTCGACACCCACCCGTACCTACACGAGGGCGTGGTGACGCTCGGCGGCGAACCGCGCGCCCGTCACGTTTACACCGCCGAGGGCGCGAGCGCCACCGTCGAAGACACCTGGATCGGGTCGCTCGGCCACGACTTCCTGGTCAAGACCCGCGCCGAGGCCATCGAGGCAGGCTGGTTCGGGCCGCGGGTCACCGCCGACGCCGCGGCCCGCATCGGCGATCTCGTCGTCGTCGCGCGCGGTGACGGTGGCGTGGTACGCACCGGAGCCGAGCCGTTGCAGTCGATGATGGTCGGCCACCACGGCTCGCTGACCGCCGCCGAACAGCTCGTTCCGCTGCGGATCCACCGCACCTGAGCCGTACCGCCTAGTCTGTAGGGCACTCGACGCGCAACCGCGCTCGGCGAACACTCCAGGAGGAATCATGCACGCCACCACCCGAACCGGCGCGCTCGCCGTCGGCGTCGCGGTCCTGGCGGTCCTGGCGAGCGGCTGTGCCGAGGTCGAGCGGGTGCTCAACCAGGGTGGCGACACTCCGTGCCGCGAGTACGTCAACCAGGAGCCCGACACCAAGCGGATCACCATCACCAAGGCGATCAAGGAGCGCAACGGCACCGACAACGAGCCGGCCGGCACCCTGGTCGACTCGATGATCGTGCAGGTCGACCTGCTGTGCGCGGGCCAGCGCAATGTCGACACCCCGATCAAGAACGCCGACATCGCCGGCCTGTTCCTGAACAAGTAGCCGACGGCGGCGTCAAGCCGCCACGACAGGGCATGCGCCGGTGACCTGGTCGTCCTGGCGGCAATCGGCGCACAGACCGGTGGCGCAGCTGATAGACAGGAAGGCGCCACCGACGAGCAGGGAGTGAACGTGGGCGCACACGACGACCCGATCGCCGGATCGCCCAGGCCGGACCGGCTCGCGGACTATCGTGGCGCGCTCGAACAGCAGTGGAACCGGCTCGCGGCGCCGTCGCGTCCATTGCAGTTGCCGCGCGACACCGGTCCGGTGCGCGAGGAGGTGGCCAAGTCGTGGCAGCGCTCGCTGAACACGGTGGATCCCGCCCAGACCGTCGCCCCCGGTTTCGACGACATCAGCGACCGCTGGTCGGAGTCGCCGCTGCGCAGGCCGGTCACCGAACTCGCGGGACAGCTGCGCGGAATCGCCGAGGACTCCGGCTATCTCGCCGTCGTCAGTGACGAATCGGGCACCATCTTGTGGACCGCGGGCGATCGCACCCTGCGCCGCCAGGGCGAACAGGTGAACTTCGCGCCGGGCGGCGTGTGGGACGAAAGCCATATGGGCACCAACGGATTGTCGCTCGCGTTGCACGACGACAAGGCCGTCACCGTGTTCTCCGCCGAACATCTGGTCGCCGCCCTGCACGGCTGGGTCTGCTATTCCGCACCCATCCACGGCCCCGACGGCAGGCAGGTGGGCGTGCTCGACCTGTCCTCGAGCTGGGAACGGTCGCATCCGATGGTGATGACCTCGGTGCGCGCACTGGTGACCGCGGTGGAGACGATGCTGCGCGCCGAAGCGCCTGCCCCCGCGCCGGGCGTGCGGCTCGAATGCCTCGGCGCCGCACGGCTGTTGCGCGACGGCAGACCGGTCCCGCTGCCGCCGCGGCAGCTCGAGATCCTGGCCCTGCTGGCACTCGAGCCCGAGGGCTACACCCCCGAACAGCTGCATGCCGCGGTCTACGGTGACCGGGCGGTGTCGCTGAACACGCTCAAAGCCGATGTCTCGCACCTGCGCCGGGCCACCCGCGGCGAGATCGCCAACCGCCGCTACATGCTCACCGGACCCATCTCCTGCGATGCGGTGGACCTGCTCGCCGCCATCGAGGGCGGCGATCTCACCTCGGCGCTGTGGCTGTATCGCGGTCCGCTGCTGCCCGGTTCGGACCTGCCCGGCGTCGAACAGTGGCGGGCCCACCTCGATGTCGGCATCCGCAACGCGGTGCTGGGCAGCGACCGCGCCGAGCACGCGGTCGCGTTCGGCCAGCGCTGCCCCGGCGATGTCGCCGTGCACGAGCACGCCCTGCGCCTGCTGCCACGCGACGATGTCCGCCGGGCCGTCGTCACCGCCCGTCTCTACACCGCACGCCAGGGCTGACCTGCGCAATCGCGCTCACCAACCTCGTACCAACCTTCGCCGACCATAGTGTGTCCCACCACGCAAGGGTCGCGAGGAGCGAGGCACATGATCTACGGCAAACCCGGATCGGACACCGGCATCGTCAGCTATGCCGCCCGGTACGACAACTTCATCGGAGGTGACTGGGCCGCCCCCATCGAAGGCCGCTACTTCGACAACACCTCCCCCGTCGACGGCGAGACCTTCTGCGCGGTGGCCAGATCCACCGCCGCCGACATCGACATGGCGCTCGAGGCCGCGCACCGGGCCACCGACCGCTGGGCCGCGACCCCGGTCGCCGAGCGGGCCGACATCCTCAACAAGATCGCCGACCGAATCGAGAACAGCATCGAACCGCTGGCGGTCGCCGAGACCTGGGACAACGGCAAACCGGTGCGCGAGACCCTGGCCGCTGACCTACCGCTGGCCGTCGACCACTTCCGCTACTTCGCCGGTGTCCTGCGCGCCCAGGAAGGCGGGATCTCCCAGATCGATCCCGATACCGTCGCCTATCACTTCCACGAACCGCTCGGCGTCGTCGGGCAGATCATCCCGTGGAACTTCCCGATCCTGATGGCGGCCTGGAAACTGGCTCCCGCGCTCGCGGCAGGCAACTGCGTGGTGATCAAACCCGCCGAACAGACGCCCGCCTCACTGCTGCTGGTGGTGGAGCTGATCGCGGATCTGCTACCGCCCGGGGTCCTCAACGTGGTCAACGGTTTCGGCGTCGAAGCGGGCAAACCGCTGGCGCAGAGTCCGCGGGTGGCCAAGATCGCCTTCACCGGCGAGACCACCACCGGCAGGCTGATCATGCAGTACGCGGGCGAGAACATCATCCCGGTCACCCTGGAGCTGGGCGGCAAGAGCCCCAACATCTTCCTGCCCGATGTCATGGCCGCCGACGACGACTACCTCGACAAGGCGATCGAGGGCTTCGTGATGTTCGCCCTGAACCAGGGAGAGGTGTGCACCTGCCCGTCGCGGGCGCTGATCCACTCGTCGATCTACGACGAGTTCCTCGCCCGCTGCATCGCCCGCACCGAGGCCGTCGTATCCGGTCATCCGCTCGACACCGAGACGATGATCGGCGCGCAGGCCGGCAACGACCAGTACGAGAAGATCCTGTCCTACCTGGACATCGGCAGAGCCGAAGGCGCCCGCGTGCTGACTGGAGGGGAAGCACGCAAGGTCGACGGACTGCCGGGTGGGTATTACATCGAACCCACCGTCTTCGAGGGTGAGAACACGATGCGGATCTTCCAGGAGGAGATCTTCGGACCCGTCGTCGCGGTGACGCGTTTCGACACCACCGACGAGGCGATCCGCATCGCCAACGACACCCTCTACGGCCTCGGTGCGGGCGTGTGGACCCGCGACATCAACTCCGCCCATCGACTAGGCCGCGGCCTCAAGGCAGGCCGGGTGTGGACCAACTGCTACCACACCTACCCCGCGCACGCCGCATTCGGCGGCTACAAGAAGTCGGGATTCGGCAGGGAGAACCACGCCATGACGCTCGGGCACTACCAGCAGACCAAGAACGTGCTGGTCAGCTATTCGACGACGAAACTCGGGATGTTCTGATGCAGAATTGGATCCACCGTGTGGAGATCACCGAACGGGCACAGACGCTGTTGCGCAGGCTGATCGAGGACCACGGCCCGGTGCTGTTCCGCCAGGCGGGCGCGGGCTGCGACGCCGATGTCGGGCTGGTGTGCCTGTCCGCCAAGCTGTTCCCGATCGAGAAGGCCGACGTCCTGCTCGGCAGGCTCAGCTGGCACACCGAGTTCTGGATCAGCGCCGAGCAGTTCGAATGCTGGAAAGACACCCACCTCACCGTCGACGCGGTGCGCGGGCAGGCTGGCGCGGAATCACTGGAGGCGGGTCAGGGCATGCGATTCGTGTTGCGCGCCAGGCAGTTGACCGCGGCCGAGAACGCCGCGCTGGCGGACGCACCGCCCCCGCGAACCGGCGCCGACCGCACGCTGTAGCGGCGCCACCGACCTGACCTGGCTGGACCTTCCCGGCACTGCCAGGCCACGGCGAGCCCCCGCCGACTGGGCCATCGCGGCTCAGCCGGCGGGGCGAGCTCGTCGTTTTCCGTGTCGGGCCGTACATAGCAAATGCGTTCGGGCACAATCCAAATCGCGTCTCGCTCAGCGGGACCGACACGACAAGACTGCAACGATTCCGTTACGTTATAGCGATGTTCTTAGCGAGACTCGGTGTTCGTACCCGAATTCTGGCGATCGCCCTCATTCCCAGCCTCACTCTGGTGGTGGTCGGCGTCGGCACGGCGGGCTACCTGGTCAACGAGAGCAACAAGGCCAAAAACTGGGCGTCGCTGATGCAGGCGGCGTCCCCCTACACCCGCGAGCTGATCGAATCGGTCCAGTCCGAACGCCAGCTCACGCTGGCACACCTGGCCGGTGACGAAACCGCCCAGTCCGCGCTCGGCCCGGCGCGTGCCCGGCTCGATGCCGCCTTCCGCGGCCTGATCGAGATCTCGACCGGTATCCGCGAGATCGACGATTCCAATATCGGCGATGACAAGGGCGGATTCGCCACTCTCGGAACGCATCTGGCCGGTGTCCGTGGTGGCGCCGACGCGGGGATGCTGCCCGCCTCGGACGCGTACACGTTCTACAACCGCCTGCTCGACGTGTTCACCCAGGGCACGAAGGTCGCCGAGCGCGCCGCCCCCGACGCCGTCGTCGCCTCCGGTGTCGGCGAGGGCATGCGCCTGCTCAACGCCCTCGAGGCGATGTCGCGCAGCAACGCGCTCGCGCTGTCGATGGTGGCCTCGGGCGGCCCGACCTCCATCCCGCTCGACGAGTTCATCCGCCAGAGCGGCTTCTATCACAACGAAGTCGCCAATGTCGCCGCGGAACTCGACGAGGCCCAGCGCACCGCGATCACCGCGTTGCTGGCCTCCCCGCACTGGCAGCAGCTCACCGAGATGGAATCGGCCATCGTGGCGCGGTACGCGGCACCGGCGACGCAGAGCACCGCAACGTCGGCCAAGCAGGCGCCCGCCACGGCACTGCCACTGTCCGCACCCGAATGGCAGAACGCGGCAGCCGAAGTCAACCGCGCCATGCTCGACGCGTACGGCGCGCAAAACCGGTATATCCAGAAGCTCGCCGAGGACACCGCGCACCGGGCCGAGGTCAACTCGGCCCTGGCAGGCGGCGGCGTGCTCGCGCTCAGTGTGCTGGTCATCCTGGTCGCGGTGATCCTGGCCAACCGGATCATCCGCCGCCTGCGCCGCCTGCGCACCGAAACCCTCACTCTCGCCGACACACAGCTGCCCGCTACCTTGCGTGCCCTGCGCGAGGGCGGCGAGATCGACGCGGCCGACACCTCCCCCACGCTGGACTTCGGCCGCGACGAGATCGGTCAGGTCGCCAAGGCCTTCGAGCACGCCGCCTCCGCCGCGATCCGCGCCGCCGTCGACGAGGCCCGCACCCGCGAGGGTGTGCGCGCGGTGTTCCTCAATATCGCCCACCGCAGCCAGATCGTGGTCCACCGCCAGCTCGAGATCCTCGACGAGGCCGAGCGCAGCCAGGAGGATCCCGCGCTGCTGGAGACCCTGTTCCGGCTCGACCACCTCGCCACCCGCGAACGCCGCAATGCCGAGAACCTGATCATCCTGGGCGGCGGGCGGCCGGGTCGCCAGTGGCGCAAGCCGGTTCCGGTGATGGACGTCGTGCGCAGCGCCATCGGCGAGACGCTGGACTACGCCAGGGTGCGCGTCACCAAGCTGCCCGAGGTGGAGGTCGTCGGCACCGTCGTGGCCGACCTCGTGCACCTGCTCGCCGAGCTCGTCGACAACGCCACCGCGTTCTCCCCGCCGCAGTCGCGGGTGGAGGCGAGCGGCAACATCGTCGGCAAGGGTGTGGTCGTCGAGATCACCGACCAGGGCATGGGCATGAGCCCCGAGGACCTGGCCAAGTACAACACCATGCTGGCCGATCCGCCGGACTTCGGTGTCGGCACGCTGTCCTCGGATTCGCGGCTCGGCCTGTTCGTCGTCGCCCGGCTCTCGACCTCGCACGGTGTGTCGGTGCGGCTCAGCGAATCCGACTACGGCGGCATCCGCGCCATCGTGCTCATCCCGCTGTCGCTGCTGGCCGGTGACTCCGACACCGCGATGATGGCGCCGGTGACGACCGGTCCGCTGCGGCGGGGGCTGCCCGCTCCCGCCCCCGAGCCCGCCGCCGCGATCGAATCGGCACCGGCGCCCACCTCGGTGGCCACGCTTGTCGCCGATCCGCCCACCCCGCCGCGGCCGGTGGCGCCCGCACCCGAATTGCCCCCCGTGCAGACCAACGGCTC
>NZ_JBHXMY010000234.1:0-8658 GCF_042720195.1 Nocardia sp. NPDC058497
GGGGGGGGCGCGGGGCGCCGCCCGCGCACCAGGCGGCCGGCGACCTCGCCGGTGACCGCTGGGCGAATCGTTCACCCGACCTCGGCAGGAGCACGATCCCGCGATGACGACCACCTCGACCGACACCTACGAGCGGCGCTCGTACGGGCTGTGGCAGAAGCCGCGCAGCGCGGGCCTTTTCGGCCTGCGCTGGGAAGAGACCGTGATCGGTTTCGTCGTGGTGATCGCGGCCCTGATCAGCGCCATGGTCGGTGGGTTCACATGGGGTTTCGCCGTCGGCGGCCTCGGCGCGCTGGTGATGGTGCCCCTGGTGTGGCGGACGGGGGGCCGCTCTGGCTACGAGACGGGATTGATGATGTTCAACTGGATGCGCTCGCGCAAGAACGGCGAGCACGTGTACCGCGGCGGCCGGTTCTCCCGGATCCCCGGCGGCGTCACCAAACTGCCGGGGCTGCTCGCGCCGTCGAAGCTCTACGAGGGCATCGACGCGGGCGGCTACCACTTCGGGATGATCCACCTGCCCGCGTTCGCGCAGTACACGGTGGTGCTGCGGGCCTGGCCACAGGGTCACGAGGCGGTGGACCAGCCGGTGATCGACCGCTGGGTCGCCGCCTGGGGCACCTTCCTCGCCTCGGTCGGCCAGACCAGCGACATCGTCGCGGTGGTGCCGGTGATCGACACCGTGCCCGAGACGGGCAACCGGCTGCTCAACGAGGTCTCCACGATCACCCGCCCGGAAGCGCCCGAGCTGGCCCAGCAGGTGATGTACGAGCTGGCCACCGAGCTGCCGCAGGAGCGCGTGCAGTTGCTGCCGCGCGTGGCGATCACGTTCAAGGCCACCACCGCCGAGCGCCGCAAGAACCCGGCCGAGGAGGCCGTGGAGATCGGGCGCAGGCTGCCCGGCATCTGCGCGGCGCTGGCCGAGGCGGGCGTGCGGGCGCAGCCGATGTCGGCCGAGGAGGTCATCTCCTTCATCCGCCGCAGCTACGACCCGGCCGCCCAGGCCGATCTCGAGGTCGCCGCGGCCGATCCCGGCGGACACGGCCTCGGCTGGGACGACGCGGGCCCGGTCTCGCACGACGAGAAGTGGGATCACCTGATCCACGACGGTGGCCGCTCGGTCACCTGGGAGATGGACGCGGCGCCGGAGGGCGCGGTCGACGAGCGAGTGCTGCAGCGGCTGCTCGCGCCGAATCCCGAAGTGCCGCGCAAGCGGATCGCGATCGTCTACCGGCCGCACTCGGCCGCCGACGCCGCCGAGATCGTCGACGACGACTTCAAGAACGCGCTCGTCGCGCAGCAGAGCGAACGCGGTGTCGTCTCGGCCGCCGCGACACTGCGGGTCGGTGCGACCCAGCAGGCCCGGGAGGAACAGGCCCGTGGGCACGGTGTGACCCGCTTCGGCGCGCTGGTGACGATCACCGAGCCGCTGCGCGGTGACCTGCCGCGCATCGAGGCCATCACCCGCGACCTCTCGACGCAGGCCCGGCTCAAGATCCGGCGTTGCTACCGCTACCAGGCCGCGGCGTTCGCGGCCTCCCTCGGTTGTGGCGTCATCCTGCCCGAGCACGCGACCATTCCGAAGGCATTGGCGGGGTGAGGCGATCATGGGACGCGACTTCGACGACATCGCGCTACGGCCCGTGCACCGGCCGCCCCGCATCCGCGGGGAACGCGAGCCACGACCGGTCGGGAGTTCGTCGCGCGTGAGCGACGACGTGCTCGGCCTGGAGGAGCGCACCGAACGTGCCGAACGGGAGTCGGCGCGCGGTACGGCCGTGGCCGGCGAGCGCGAACGCACGTCGCGTGAGGGTAGGTCGCGCGCCGGGGAACCCGGCGGCAGGCCGCGTGCGGACGAGCCACGTCGTCCGGCCGCCGAGCGCGCGCCGCAGGGCGAGGACACCCGCAGGCCGCGCGCGGACGACGAGCACCGCAGGCCGCGCGCGGACGACGAGCACCGCAGGCCGCGCGCGGACGACGAGCACCGCAGGCCGCGCACCGGCGAGAACCGCAGGCCACGTGAGGACGACGCGCGGGGCAGGCGCGGTGACGAGGCACGCGGCGGCCGGCCTGCCGCGGGCGAGCGGCGACCACGTGGACCGCGGCCCGACGCCGACCGCGCCGCCAAGCCCCGTGTCGAGCGCGGGCTGCGCGCCGAGGACCACGGCCCGCGGCTCGACCACGAGCGCGCGATGGATCCGCACCGCAAGAAGCGTCCGATCGAGTCGGCCAAGCTCGCCAAGGCGCCGCGCCCGGTGAAGGCCGACCGCCCCGACGACGTCGCCGACCGGGCGATGGGCACCGGCCGCTCGGCCAGGTCGCGGAACAAGGCCGACCGGCGCGCCCAGTCCGGCCCGTCGCTGCTCGACGACGCCACCCGCGCCCGCTACGAGATGATCGCCCGCGAGCAGTCCGGTCTGCGCGCGGCCTGGGCGACCTTCCGCATCCACACCGACGACCTGCGCCGCAACAACGCGCAGGCGCGCACCGAGGCCGTCGTCAGCGACGGATTCGACCGCACCACCGCCGAATTGACCGACCGCGGCTACTCCGGCCCCGGCGGCGGCAAGATGAACGTGGTCGGCCGCCCGGTCGAGTACCGGGCCACCACCGCCCAGGTCGCCGGCCTGTGGCCGTGGTCGGTCGGCGCGGGCGCGCCGCTGATCGGCACCCCGCTCGGCTCACACCTGCACACCGGCGCGCCGGTCTGCTTCGACCCGATGAACTGGTTCATGCGCGGCAGCTTCATCACCGCGCCCAGCCTGTTCGTGCTCGGCCTCAACGGTTTCGGCAAGTCCTCGCTGGTGCGCCGGATCGTGCTGGGCGGCATCGCCCAGGGCATCACCCCGCTGATCCTGGCCGACGTGAAACCCGACTACCGCAAGATGGTCGAGCTCGTCGGCGGCCAGGTGATCGACCTCGGCTACGGCCACGGCAAACTGAACCCGCTCGCCGCGGGTGTGCTCGGCTCGGTGGTGCCGCGCCTGGAGGAGTTCCCCGCGCTGCAACGTCAAGTGCTGCAGGACCTGCGGGCCAGGCAGGTGACGCTGATCGCCGGTCTGGTGGAACTGGTGCGTGGCGCCAGGGTCGCCGACTTCGAGGAGACGCTGATCGCGACCGCGCTGCGCATCCTGTACCAGCCGGGCAGCGAATACGCCCCCGACAAGCCGCCGATCATGGAGAACTTGCTGGAAGTGATCGTCGGCGGCGGCGCGGAACTGATGCTCGACGCGGGCGCCGACAACGAGGACGAATACCAGAACGCGATCAAGAACCTGCGTCGCTCGCTGCGCGCGCTCACCCAGGGCCCGTTCGGCGCGATCTTCAACGGGCAGACCAGCGTTCCCATCGACACCGGCGCCGTCGCGGTGTGCATCGACGTCTCGCACATCCCCACCGGCGACAAGAAGCTCAAGGCCGCGGTCATGCTGGCCTGCTGGGCCGACGGCTTCGCCTCGGTCGAGGCCGCGCACGTGCTGGCGGACGCGAAACTCGGTCCGCAGCGCTACTTCCAGGTCGTGATGGACGAGCTGTGGCAGGTGCTCGGCCTCGGTGACTTCATGGTCGACCGCGTCGACGAGCTGACCCGTCTGCAGCGTGGCCTGGCCACCGCGCTGATCATGATCAGCCACACCATCAAGGACCTGCAGGCGCTGGGTTCCGACGCCGCGATCGCCAAGGCGATCGGCTTCCTGGAACGCGCCCGCGCCAAGATCTTCGGCGCGCTGCCCGCCGAGGAGATCAGCAGGCTCGATTCCACCGTGCCCTTCACCTCCGCCGAGCAGGAGATGGTGACCGGCTGGTCGGCGCCCCAGGCGCTCACCGGTGAGGCGCTGCGCCCCGGCCAGCAGCGGCCCTCGCCGCCCGGCACCGGCAAATTCCTGCTCAAGATCGGTGAGGATCGCCGTCCCGGTATCCCCTTCCACATGGAGTTCACGGTGTCGGAGAAGGAAAGCGGAATCCACGACACGAATCAGCGGTTCAGCGAATTCGGCGACAATCCGCGCGCCGCGTCTGCCCACGGCGGGCAGGCGTCGACGACACCGCCCGAACCGCCGACACCGAACGGAGGCCGGCAATGATGCCGCACCGGTCCTACCGCCGGGTCTCGCCCGAGGTCCGCAATGCCGCCGTCGAGCAGGTCGTCGCCCTGACCGACAAGTTGCGCAGTGAGTCCGAGGCCTGCCGGGTGGTGGCCGAACAGATCGGCGTGCACGCCAATTCGGTGCGCAACTGGGTGCGCGCGGCCGAGGGCCCGAGCCTGGACCGGATGGACGCCACCGCGCTACGCCGCAAAGTGGTGCTGCTGCAACAACAGCTGGCCGCCGCCGCCGAGATGAACCGCACGCTCGCCGACACGCTCAACGAAACCCGGCGCCGCACGTGATCACCGCCGCGGCGGACCCGGATCCCGGCGCCCGGCGCGGAACGCCTGGAGGCGGCCGGTGAACGCCCGCACGATGCTGATGTCCGCGCTCGGCTCTGTCATCGGGTTGATCGCGCTCGTGCTGGTCATCGTGCTGCCCTCCTCGGACGAGACCTGCGAAACCACCGGCGTGCTCGACGGTTCGTCGGCGCCGACATTGCCGTCGCTCGGCGGCCAGTCGCCCGGTGACGCACGCGCCGCCGCGTCCGCGACGCCGACAACCAACGCCGCCGTCACCGGGACTCCCTCGCTGGCCGCCGGTGTCGGTCCGCTGCGCCGCACCCTGCCGCTGGAGACCGGCACCTTCACCGTGTCCGACGTGTTCGGTTCCCGCGGTGGCGATCACCAGGGCATCGACATGGCGGCCACCGACGGGACGACGATCTACTCGGTGTCCGACGGCCGGGTCGTCGCCGCCGGTCCGGCGTCGGGCTTCGGCAACTGGATCGTCGTCGATTCCGTCGACACCAACGGGCGCGCCTACTCCGCTGTCTACGGGCACATGTGGGATCACGGTGTGAAGGTGCGGACGGGGCAGACCGTCACCGCGGGCCAGCCGATCGGGATGGTCGGCTCCGCGGGCCAATCCAGCGGCCCGCACCTGCATTTCGAGATCGTGCCCGGCGGCCGCTTCACCGGTGGCCGCCAGATCGACCCGATGCCGTGGCTCGACGGCGCGCCGACCCCGGATGTCGGTGGCGCGCGGGCGTTCTCGGTCGACCCGAACTGTGTGCGCGGATTCGGCAGCGCCGGTGGCGCGCTCGCCGACGGCAAGGTGCCCGCGGAACTGGAGATCTGGTATCGCCGGGCAGGCACTGTCTGCCCGGAGATCTCCTCGTCGCTGCTGGCCGCACAGGCCAAGCAGGAGTCGGGTTTCCGGCGCGGGCTGACCTCGCCCGCGGGCGCGCAGGGCCTGGCGCAGTTCCTGCCGGGCACCGCGGTGAGCATCAATCCCGACGACGGCTTGCCCTATGTCATCGACGCCGACGGCAACGGCACGGCCAGCGTCTGGGACGACGGCGACGCGATCATCGGCCAGGCCCGCTACATGTGCGCGATCGCGCACAAGATCGCGGGCTGGATGGCCGCGGGCAAGGTCTCCGGTGACCTGACCGCGCTGACCCTGGCCGGCTACAACGCCGGTGAGGGCGCGGTGCTCAGCTCCGGCGGCATGCCCAATCAGGTTGCGGCGCACTACTCCGAGACCCAGCCCTACGTCACCAACATCCTGTCGATGGAACCGCAGTACCGCGCGCCCGGAGCGCAGGGCCGGTTCACCCCCGAACCCGGTGGTGGCGGCGCGCAGATCGTCGAGGCGGCGCACGACTGGCTCGGCGCGCCCTACGTCTGGGGTGGCGGTGGCGCGCAGGGCCCGAGCAACGGCGGATTCGACGGGCCGGGACTCACCACCGCCGCGGTGTTCGCGGCGTCCTCGGGCGCGGTGACGTTGCCGCGCACCGCCGAACAGCAGTGGGAGTCCGGCCGGGAGGTGCCCATCGCGAAAGTCGCGGCGGGTGACCTGGTGTTCAGCGATTTCGGGCCGAAAGGACCGGCGAAGGTGGGGATCTACGCGGGCAACGGTCAGCTGATCCAGGCGGTGCCGCCGTCGAGCAGCGGCGCAGGCGGTGGCGTCGTCGAGGTGGCGGTGCCGGGTGACGCGCGGGCGAGGAGGGTGTTGTGATCACACGGCGCGGCGCAGCGGGGATAACCTGGTGGGAGAGAACACGAATCCGCACCATTCCGGCGGTGATGCTCGTGGCGGCCCTGACCTCGGTCGCCGCTTGCGGCGGCGACTCCGATACCGCGCGCCCGGACGGCGCCACGTCGACCACCCGGCTGCTCGAGGCGGCCGCCACGGTCGACCCGACGACGCCCGACGGCGTCGCGGTCGTCGCCCTGCGCGAGGTCTACACCTGGAACCCGGCGACCGAGCAGCAAGGCGATTCGCTGCAGCGGGCGCGAAAATGGCTGGGGCCCAGCATGATACGTATGCTGGACAGTTCGGCGGGGACCACCGACACGCCGAAACCGACGCTGCAGTGGGCGGACTGGGGCAAGGCGAAGGCGCACGTCGAGGCGTTCACCTTCGCCTCGGGGGAGCAGGCGCCGCCGAGCGCGGATCCCACGGTGGCGCAGTACAAGATCGGCATCGAGCAGACGGTCGTCTACCCGAACGGGCGGAAAGAGGCCCTACCGCCGAGCACGGTCATCGCGACCGTGGTGCAGACGCCGCAAGGCTGGCGCCTCGACGCGTTCCGCTGAGAGCACCCACCCACCATCCGACAAGGTCCACAAGGAGGCACACGTGGCGAAGAAGAAGGTGACGGATCCGGCCGCGATCGGACCCGACACGACGCTGATCCTGATCGTGTTCGGCTTTGCGACGCTGATCACCCTCGCCGTCGCGCTGCACCTGGGCAACGCGTTGTCGGTGGTGCCGCAGAACATTCCAGTGAACCCGATCGCGGTGGTCGCCGACCTGGCACGCGGGAAACTGCACTGGCCGCGGGCGTCCACGGTGATCGTGCTGCTGGTCATCGCCGCGCTCATCGCGTTCGTGGTGATCCGCAAACAGCTGAAGAAGCGCGCGGGGGTGGGCCGGTTGTCGATCGACGACAAGGCCGACCACATGGGCAGCGGCAGCGCCATCGCCTCGATCACCGAGGACGGCGTGCGGACCAAGGCCAAGGAGCTCGGCGTGCGCCTGGGCACCAACGACGCGCCCGGTGTGCCGATCGGCATCGCCGTCGCCGACGGCACCCCGCTCTACGGTTCCTACGAGGACCTGCACCTCGACATCTGGGGTCCGCGCCAGGGCAAGTCCACCTCGCGGGTGATCCCGGCGATCCTGTCGGCCATCGGACCGGTGCTGACCACGTCGAACAAGCGTGACGTGGTCGACGCGACCCGGAATGTGCGCGAGGCCAAGGGCAGCGCGACCTTCGTCTTCGACCCGCAGGGCGTTGCGGGCGAACGACCGACGTGGTTCTGGGATCCGCTGGCCTGGGTCGACCACCGCAAGGAGGGCTGCGAGATGCGCGCGGCCCGGTTGGCCGGTCACTTCGCCGATGCCGAGAGCGGCGGCGCCGACACCACCGACAGCTTCTTCGATCCGGAAGCCGAGGACCTGCTCGCCGGGCTGTTCCTGGCCGCCGCGATCGCCGGCAAGCCCATCACCCAGGTGTGGGAATGGGTGACCAACCCGCAGAACAGCGAGCCGATCGAGCATCTGCGCGGTGCGGGCCACGACTTCACCGCGGCCGGCCTGGCCATGCAGTACAACGCCGAACAGCGCACCAAGAGCGGCATTTTCGGCACGGCCAAGAAGATGGTCCGCTGCCTGCAGATGTCGAACGTGCATCCGTGGATCACCCGCGGCAGCAGCGACCGCCTGCAGTTCGACGAGCTCGAGTTCATCGAGCGCAACGGCACGCTCTACTGCCTGTCGCTGGAGGGTCGTGGGTCGGCCGCGCCGCTGGTCAGCGCGCTCACCGAGGCCGTCATCGATGTGGCGATGCGCAAGGCTTCGCTGTCTTCCGGTGGCAGGCTCCCGATTCCGCTGCTCGCGGTGCTCGACGAGGCGGCCAATGTGGTGCGCTGGAAGGATCTGCCCAAGCAGTACAGCCACTTCGGTTCGCGCGGGATCGTGGTGATGACCGTGCTGCAGTCGTGGGCCCAGGGTGCGCGGTGCTGGGGCGACGCGGGGATGAGCGCGCTGTGGTCGGCGGCCAATATCAAGGTGCTCGGCAGCGGTGTCGACGACATGGCGTTCCTGCGTGACCGCTCCGAGGCGATCGGCGAGTACGACTCGATCTCGCAGTCGATGTCGCAGTCGGGCAACAGCAAGAGCTATTCGCGCTCGCTCAGTTCCTCGGTGACGTTCACCGCGCAGGGACTGGCCACGCTGCCGCGCGGTCGCGCGGTGGTGTTCACCTCAGGTCAGCCCGCTGTGCTGGTCCGCACCGTGCCCTGGTGGGAATCCGAGTACTCCGAGGCCGTCAAGCAGTCGATCGAATACAACGATCCCACCCGCAAGACCCGCATCGACGATCTCATCGGGACGCCGGTGCTGTCGAGTTCCGCTCCGCCGGATCAGATCGGTGACATCGAGGAGGTCAAGCCACTGTGAACGAACACACGCAACCCGCGCGCGACATCGCCAACGGGTACGGCAATGTCTTCGATTTCGTCAACGACTACCTGAGCAGGGTGTACAGCAGGCAGGTCACCGA